>NZ_QTLF01000028.1:0-62123 GCF_003434395.1 Bacteroides sp. AM23-12 | reverse complement strand
CGTCGGGGACGTAGAAGTCGGCTCCGCAATGGTAGCAATGGCAATGCCCCGTGTCGATATTGACCCGCAGCGAACGGTCACGCTTGTTGTGCCTCGTCGGGAGGCATTGCTCGCAAATGGTTTTAACGACACCGCTGGTGTGTCTGCGGACATCGACATGATAATTAGCAAAATTTCTCATATTTCTGTATTTCTATTCCTCCCTTTCGAAAAGGAGATTTTAAGTTGTATTAATAATTCAAGTTTCGCAGGTTACCTTTGCGTTATCAAAACTATCTTAATTCCCCTCCTTCAGGAAGGAGGAGAATTAAGGTAGAACCGACTTTTTAGTCAACCCCAATTGAGATACTATTGTTTGTCAATATTATAAAGAACTTGCGAAACTTCAGTTAATAATTTTTCTATCAGTTCCCAATGCAGGCGGAAAGCTAAGCATCAATGGGTACCGAGCTAAACACCGATGGGCAGCGAGCTGAACACTGATAAGCAGCGAGCCGAGCATAAACGAGCACCGAGCCAAGCATGAACGAGCACCGAGCTGAAAGGCAACGCTCACGTAGCCGGATGTCGGAGAAATCCGGAGCTAATTTCCCCACTTCCAATGCACTTCATCCCACACGGCAGACCTGTCCGGTCTTGGAGGCGCATCCTTCGGAATCGGATGCCCAAGATACGTCCGTTGCCCGCCAATGAGTTGTTCAAAGCGATACAGTTCTTCCTCAGCTGCTTGCCGGCAACTGCCGAGCAGCCTTTTCTTCAGCTCCTGAGCCGGACGTCCGCCCGGAGAGAGGTAATTGCCGAAATACAGTTTCACATCCCTCAAAAACAGCAAGCCATCTTCCCTGCCAAAGCGTCGGATATGCTCTTTAAAAGCAGCGATCACCTCCTCCTGCCGTTCCACGAAAAGTTTGCCCATACAGGAGTGCATAGCCATCGACTCCATGTAACTTTCCGATTCGGCCATCTGATCCACCAGCATCTCCCACGGAAGAACCGGCTGTAGGGGCAACTGTCCCCTATCCTCCGGTGGAGGAACAATCTGAAGTCCGTGAGAAGCGGCGGCGGCAGAGTGCTCTTTCTCTGTCTTTTCTTCGTTACTACTGTTGTTGTCTTTGACAACAGTAGTAACTCTTCTCTCCTCTTCTCTACTCTTCTGGTTTTGATTCGGTTTTTCGCCTTTATCCATCGGTGTTTCCGGTGTGCTTCCCATGCGTTTCGGACGACCTCCTTTTTTGCCGTTTGCCACATTAATCATCCGCCTTTCTTCGAGCTTTGCCATCACCCTGTCCAGATAAGGCGAACGGAACATTTGCCGTTCTTCATCAAGCACAAAAAGGTCGAACTCACGGAGAACCCTTTGCAACACATCGGCATCCAAGTCATACATCCGCGCGAAAGCCCCCATACAAAGCGGACAACAGGATGCTTCATAATTGTCCGCTTTACGCAAATGCGTAAGAAGCATCATATAGATTCCGAGCGATTGCGCAGCGTCAAGTTCCATCATCATTCTGACAATATTGTCATTACTCAAAAAATTTACCTCTAAATTAAAATACTGATCTTTCTTCATATCTTACAATTAATTGACTGTGATTCAGGATGTCCCGAATTCGTTCTGCAAAGGTCCGAATACTTTTTTGAAAAACTACTTGCAGAACTGCAAACGATGTTTGACATTTTTCTATGAACTTTGCGGCATAATTAGTAAAAAGAAAAAATTATGAAAGGATACGAAAGAGCGACCAAGGAAGAAATTTACGACCGGCTGCGTATTGAAGCGAACTGTCATGCACAAATAGAACGAATCATCCATTTGCGCCACCTATGTAATCTGAACCTTGAAGAGGCGGCAGATGTGACCAATCTCAGTATTTCCACCCTGAGCCGGTACGAAAACGAAGTGACCAAATGCAGCGTACAAAGTTTCATAACGATATGCTACCACTATCAGAAGTACCTCCATAAGCGGCATATCCCCTTCGACAGGAGCCTGTTTCTCATAGATATGAACACGCTTGACAACTAATAGAGTAACAGAGAGATAAAACGGACGCACAAGGAATAAAGGCACAACACCGAAAAAAAGCAAAAAAGATGAAAAGTATCATATCTTTTATTACCTTTGTATGTGGCAAAAGCCCACCAAAAACAAAGAATCAAGCATGAACGACAATGAAATAGGCAATCCACCGATAAAAGCATTAATCGTTTTCAGAGAGAATGGAGATACGGACAATCTTTTTGTCCCCATTTTATGCGATGCTATCAGGACGACGGGGATTGACGTACGATGTTCCACGAATGAGTTCTGGAACTCGGATACACCTTACGACATCATCCACTTCCAATGGCCCGAAGAGGTGATGGAAGGGAATTGTGACGATCCGGACAGGATTTGCCGCCTGAAGGAGTGTATCGCTTTTTTCCGGTCCCGTGGGGCCCGGTTCGTGTATACGCGCCACAATGTCCGTCCGCATGATGCGAACGAGGTGATCGGCCGTGCTTATGACATTATCGAAGAACAAAGCGATGTGGTGGTGCACATGGGACGTTACAGTCTCGACGAATTTGCAGCCAAACACACGGACAGCCGGAATGTCATCATTCCTCATCCTATTTATCAGTACACATACAAGGAGGACATCAGCGTGGAACGTGCGCGCCAGTATCTTAATCTGCCGCAGGAGGCGTTTATCGTCACGTCGTTCGGAAAGTTCCGGAATCGTGAAGAGAGGCGGATGGTGACCGGAGCGTTCCGAAAATGGGATGAAGCAAAGAAGTTCCTGCTTGCTCCACGGCTGTACCCGTTTTCGAGATTCAACAGGTATGGCAGCAACTTCTTCAAGCGCTGGACATCCCGGGCAGGATATTACCTGCTTATACCCTTGCTCAACCGCCTGCGCAGAATGCACGCCGGAGCCAGCGACGAACCTATAGACAACTGCGACCTGCCTTACTACATGGCCGCTTCGGATGTAATATTCATCCAACGAAAAGATATTCTGAACTCTGCCAGTATACCTCTCGCCTTCCTTTTTCACAAAGTGGTCATAGGTCCCAATATCGGGAATATAGGAGAAATCCTCCAAGATACGGGCAACCCCGTCTTCCACCCCGACAACCAATTTGATATCATACGAGCACTGGAGGCAGCCCGCCAACTGTCCGCCCGAAGGAAGGGGGAAGACAACTATGCATATGCCATCGAAAACATGAACAGCGGAAAAATAGGAAAAGAATATGCGGAGCTTTACAGAAACCTAGCCAATCTCTCTCTTTAAACGATCTCAAAAACAAACAACAATAGAGTAGCCATACACAGAATTTATGGAAAATAAAAAAATAAAAGTCAGTGTTGTCATACCTGTCTATAACACCGAAAAATATGTTCGGGAGGCAGTAGAAAGCATTATGAATCAGACACTGCGGGAATTGGAAATCATCATCATCAATGACGGCTCCACGGATAACAGTCTGCAAGTTGTAGAAGAACTGGCTGCGGCAGACAGTCGGATACAGGTGTATTCGCAAACCAACCAAGGATTGTCAATGGCACGCAATGCAGGCATCACGCATGCCCACGGAAGATACATCTATTTCATGGATAGTGATGATCTGTTGGAAAAGGATGCAATGGAGTTATGCTATAACAAATGCGAAGAAAAAGAACTGGATTTCGTTTTCTTTGATGCTCAGAGCTTTTTTGAAGAGAATATTCGCAATGCTCCCGTACTAAATTATCAACGTACCGATAAGTTAGAAGACAAGGTTTATACAGGTCCCGAAGCTATCAACATACAATTGCAGCACAAAACGTACACCCCATCCGCCTGCCTGAACGTTATCCGCACAGCTTTTCTGGAAGAACGGCAGCTCCTCTTTTATCCGGATATTGTACACGAAGATCAGCTATTCACGACCTTACTTTATCTGCAAACCCGAAGAACAAGCTGTATCCAACGATCGTTCTTTCACCGGCGCATACGTAAAAATTCAATTATGACATGCGATTTTTCACTCAAAAATTTAAAAGGATATCTCACTGTTGCTCAAGAGATAGTCAAATTCAAGCATCAAACCTCTGAATACAAAATCAGGAATACTATTGATTTATATCTGTCGCAAATGCTGAATGCTGTCATTTGGCAAGCTCATGTGCTCTCTTACCCGTACCGGCTTCGGCTGGCGTGGCGGTGTCTGTTTAGATACAAAAAACTCATATCTATAAGAAGCATCGGAGTCTTGTTATTCAAAATCCATCATTCATAAGTAGACCAGAAAAGAATCATTCAGGCAATGGCAAACAATATTAAACATCAGTTATTTTCCGGAGTTTTCTACACGGCACTAGCCAAATACAGCGGAATCATTATATCACTCGTCGTGGCAGGGATTCTTGCGCGGTTGCTCTCTCCGGATGACTTCGGAGTAGTGGCAATCGCTACGGTCATTATTGCATTTTTCAATCTCTTTACGGATATGGGAATATCGCCTGCTATCGTACAACATAAATCATTGACTAAAGAAGAACTATCGGACATCTTCTCATTCACCGTATGGACAGGCATCGGAATCAGCATACTCTTTTTTGCCGCTTCCTGGCTGATCGCCGATTACTACGAAAGTGGGATCTTACGGACGTTGTGCCAGCTCCTGTCCGTCAACCTGTTCTTCGCCTCTGCCAACATCGTGCCGGGAGCCTTGTTCTACCGCAACAAAGAGTTCAAGTTCATTGCTATCCGAAGCTTTATCATCCAGATAGCCGGAGGTGCCGGAGCAATAACTGCCGCGCTTTGCGGAGCCGGTTTATATGCGCTGATCATCAATCCTATACTTTCCAGCATACTGATATTCGTTATTTCCTATCAACGCTATCCGCAACGGCTGCGTTTCACGTTAGGACTGAAAGTACTCCGAAAGATATTCTCCTATTCGGCCTATCAATTCTTGTTTAACGTGATTAACTACTTCAGCCGCAATCTGGATAAACTGCTGATTGGTAAATATATGAGCTTGTCAGCACTAGGATACTATGAAAAGTCCTACCGCTTGATGATGCTCCCTCTGCAGAATATTACGCAAGTCATCACACCGGTAATGCACCCCATCTTCAGCGATTTCCAGAATGACAAGGAAAAGCTGGCAACATCCTACGAACGCATTGTCCGTTTTCTGTCATTCATCGGTCTGCCACTCAGCGTACTGCTTTTCTTTACGGCAGAAGAAGTGACATTGATTATTTTTGGTGATCAATGGCTGCCTTCGGTTCCTGTATTCCGGATACTGTCACTTTCGGTCGGTATTCAGATCATACTCTCCTCTTCAGGCTCTATTTTTCAGGCAGCAGGTGATACAAGGAGCCTTTTTGTCTGCGGACTCTTTTCGTCCATACTTAATGTGACCGGAATGCTGGCAGGGATATTCTATTTCGGCACACTGACAGCTGTAGCAATATGTATCGTGATAACTTTTACTATCAATTTCGTACAATGCTATTGGATGATGTATCGAGTTACTTTTCAAAGAAACGCATGGATATTTATCAGACAACTTCTTTCTCCACTCCTTGTCAGCCTACTAATAACGGCATTCCTCACGCCTATATATTATATGATGGAAAATATGAATATTTTCGTAACACTTATTGCAAAAAGTTTCGTAAGTTTTATTATCTTTGGAACATATATGCAAGTAACACACACCTATGATATCACAGGCAAAGTGAAGACTCTTGTAAGAAAATAGAAAGTTGGTACAAAAGAACAAACAATGAAAGGATTATTCCTCATATTCCATGGTTTCGAAGCATTCAACGGAATCAGTAAAAAGATACGTTATCAAGTAAAAGCCCTCAAAGAATGCGGACTAGAAATGCATACGTGTTGGCTAGACGATACGGACAACCATAAACGCCGTATGGTAGATGAATCGATAATTGCCGACTATGGTTTCGGGATCAAAGGAAAAATCCTAAAAAGAATCGAATTTGACAGTATCGTACATTATGTACAGAAAGAAAACATAGACTTTATCTATGTACGCTATGTCCATAATGCCAGCCCTTTCAGCATACGGCTGATGAAACTACTAAAAAAGACCGGAGCACGTATAGTGATGGAAATCCCGACATATCCATACGACCAAGAATATAAGGGACTCCCATTCGTATACCAACGAATCCTATTTATAGACAAATGTTTCCGACAGCATCTGGCACGCTATGTTGACAAGATCGTCACTTTTTCGGACTATGACATTATTTGGAATCGCCCCACCATCCGCATCTCAAATGGAATTGATTTCAGCGAAATCCCTTTAAGAGGTCCAAAGAATGATACCGCACATTCTCTACAACTGATTGCCGTAGCGACAATGCACCCATGGCATGGTTTCGACAGAGTTATAGCCGGCATGGCAAATTACTATCGTACACATACCGACACTCATGATTATAAAGTATATCTCAATATCGTAGGCTTCGGGGTTCCCGAACTGGTGGACAGCTATAAAAAAGATGTAGCCAAACATCAGTTAGAGAAATATATCATCTTTCATAGTGCCTTATACGGCAAAGAACTGGATGCCGTGTTCGAGCAGTCGGACATGGGAATAGGCAGTCTGGCTCGCCATCGTAGCGGTATTGACAAAATTAAGACCTTAAAAAACCGTGAATATGCAGCAAGAGGCATTCCTTTTGTTTATTCAGAAACGGATGATGACTTTGAGCATCAACCATACATACTTAAGGCAGCACCGGACGATTCGCCCCTTGACATCGAAAAAGTAATTCGCTTTTATCAATCATTGAAAACAACGCCGCTCCAAATACGGATGTCTATAGAGCAATCACTTTCATGGAAAGCCCAGATGCAAATTGTTATTAATGAAACCTTTGAATAAAACTATATCACTATGAATATACAGCCACTGATCAATGCTATCCGCTATAAATTGCGTTATGGCATTACTGTAGAATGGTACAATTTCTGGTACATGGCTCTCAGATGCCATCAGAAAATAACTCCGCAGGTAGCTTCCATTGATGAGACCATTCGGATAATCGTAGAAGACCAATGTTCCGTGAGCCGTTTCGGCGATGGTGAGATGCTGCTTACCAACCCGGACAAGGAAATAGGATTCCAAAAAGGAAATGTACTCTTGGCTCAGCGTCTCAAGGAAGTATTGACAAGCCATGAAGAAGGACATTTGGTTTGTATCTCCGATACTTTCGAAAACATTTATCGCTATAACCGCAAAGCACGCCGATTCTGGAGAACTCACTTCTTTCTGTATGGCAGTTGGTGGGACCGCTTGCTGTTGCCCGACAGGCTATACTACAATACATTCATCACCCGTCCCTACATGGACTTCGCTTCCAAAGAAGACTGCCCACGGTGGTTTCACCAGATGAAAGCTATCTGGAAAGACAGGGATGTCGTATTCATTGAAGGCGAAAAAAGCCGTTTGGGGGTAGGCAACGACCTCTTTGACAATGTAAAAAGCATCAGACGTATTCTTTGTCCGCCCCGTGACGCATTTGACCGCTACGAAGAAATACTGAATGAAGCGCAAAAACTCGAGAAAACCGCTCTCTTCCTGATTGCTTTAGGACCTACGGCTACTGTACTGGCTTACGATTTATTCAAGTCCGGTTATCAGGCAATTGACGCAGGGCACGTGGACGTAGAATATGAATGGTGGCGAATGGGAGCCAAACGGAAAGTAAAGCTGGAACGAAAATATGTAAACGAAGCCGCCAACGGAAAACAAGTGTCCGACGCCGGAGAATTTTATCGGAAACAAATCATTGCTAAAATCTATTAAATCATGAAGATAGCCTATTACCTGCCCTCACTACAGGCACCTGGCGGAATAGAACGGATAGTTACATTCAAAGCCAATTATTTTGCAGAACATTTTGAAGGATACGACATCACCATCATTACATCCGAACAAATGGGTAAAGCACCACACTTTCCATTATCCCCCAAAGTAAAGCATATCGACTTAGGAGTATCTTTCGACCTGCCCTACTCTCAATCCATAGTAAGTAAAGTGCTGAAGTATCCGTTCCGCTACTATCGGTTTAAACAACGACTATCGAATCTATTGAACGAACTGAAACCGGACATTACTATCTCAACCATGCGCCGGGAACTGAACTTTATCACTAAATTGAAAGACGGTAGCCTGAAAATCGGAGAGTTTCACGTCAGCCGCTACGCCTATGGCGCAGAAGCACTGAAACGTAAAAGCCCGATTGTCAACATGATAAAGAAAAGATGGGCAAACAGATTTGTCAAAAACCTGTCTAAACTGTCCAGAGTGATTATACTTACAAGTGAAGGAGCTAAAGACTGGCCGGAACTGACTAATATCAGCATCATCCCTAATCCTATTTCTACTCCTGTAGAAGGAAAACAAACAGATATTCTGTCACATAATGCTATTGCTGTAGGGCGATATGCGCCCCAAAAAGGATTTGATATGCTAATCCCCGCCTGGAGCATTGTCGCCCAAAGACATCCGGACTGGAAACTACATATTTATGGAGAAGGCGACCTGAAAGAGAAGTTCACCAAACTAATAGATGAACTACAACTAAATAATAATTGTCTGCTTCATCACACTGTATCGAATATAGCCGAAAAATACTGTATGAGTTCGATATTTGTCTTATCAAGCCGATACGAAGGTTTTGGACTCGTTTTGGCAGAAGCAATGTCATGTGGTATACCCTGTGTCTCATTTGACTGTCCGCATGGTCCTTCGGATATTATAAAAGACCATGAAGACGGTCTACTAGTGGAGAAAGAAAATATCAAGGAACTTGCAGACAAAATCTGCTATCTGATTGAGAATGAAAATGTACGCATCAAGATGGGACACAAAGCCAGGGAAAACGTAAAACGCTTTCTGCCGGAAAATGTGATGCCACAATGGAAAAACTTATTCGAATCATTAACTTATTCTTCTAAATAACAGAACAACATATGGTAAAGTGGTATAAAACTTATCTGGAAGTATACGGGAAATCTTTTGATGAGATTTCTGACGATAGTATCCGCAAAGTCAAAAGACAACTCAAAGAACGTCAAAACGATTCTCCACTGGTATCGGTTGTACTCATTGCACACAATGAGGAACGTCATCTGATAAGTTGTATCTGGTCACTCTCCGAGAATCATTGCCATTTCCCCATTGAAATAATAGCCGTTAACAACAATTCAACGGATAAAACGGAAGAAGTATTAAAATCATTGGGAGTTACCTATTATAACGAAACGAAGAAAGGTCCGGGATACGCCCGCCAATGCGGATTGGACCATGCAAAAGGAAAATATCATATTTGTATTGATGCAGATACTTTATATCCACCGCATTACATTGAAACGCATGTAAAATATCTAATGAATCCGAAGGTTGCATGTACATTCAGTTTATGGAGTTTTATGGTTGACGAAAGACATTCCCGATTCGGACTATGGTGCTACGAAGGCCTGCGCGATATATACCTCCGCTTACAAGCCATCCAGCGTCCTGAACTCTGTGTGCGAGGTATGGCTTTCAGTTTTAATACGGAAATAGGACGTCGGTTTGGATTTCGTACAGATATTATCCGCGGAGAAGACGGTTCGTTAGCATTAGCTATGAAACCGTATGGAAAAATCGTATTTATTACAAGTCGCAAAGCACGAGTGCTTACAAGTAATGGAACCCTAAATTCTGAAGGATCACTGATTGATAATATATGGATACGGGTAATCAAAGCACTGAAAGAAATCACCGGACTCTTTATCAAAAAGACGGCATACAAAGATAAAGACTCTAATCTCATCAAATAAGGTCTCATCAAAATCATTATGGATATGGCAAAATATATAGTAAATATCATCTTAGTAACAGCTTGTCTTTTCACCTATACTTCCTGTGTAAGAAAAATGAATCTATATGATGAGAATAGAAATACAGGCCAAGACAATAACGAAAAAGATACAGATTCTACTCCCATCTATACGTATCCTTTCGACAAAGAAACAACAAACGTTACAGCAGAAATCATTATTCACACAAAAAAAGAAATACAGACCAAAGATATTAATGTCGAAATCCCTCATTTAAAATACAATAAGACATGGATGTTGATGCTAACACAAGACGACTGCATGCAGGCTGCTTTTTGCCGTACATGGGCTGCAATAAACGGTAAACCGATCTCAAGTTCAATACCTTATCCTACTCCAACTCCCACTGATCAGAATATGAAACATCAATTATATTTTGACATCAAACATTTGCAAAAAGGGGATCTTCCCCCTACTATTATTTCCGCCAACCAATCTTTGGGATGTACAGACGGAGCAGGAAATGAAGTTCGGTTTGCTATTACTACCACTCTTGCCCCTGAAGAAAAATGGATGGATGCTGAAACAAACGTACTGCCGGGGTTTACTGCAAACTATTATCGTTTTTATATGAAATCCGGACTTATATGGGATAACATACGAGAGATGTTGAACTATGGAACAGGCATTGCCCTCCATGATGTAATGACAAAAGATGCTAATGATCCAATACAAATATTGGAACATTTTGATATTGCCCAAAACATTATTGTAGAGAAACTCACAGGAAGGGGATGTAAATTTCTTGCTGAACCCAATGGAAATAAAACATACGTAACTGCTGCTCTTCAATGTCCGGAAATTCAAACGATGACCGCACAAGCAGGAGCAATTACCCTATATCCGTATCAAGTGTCTGAAACTTTACAAAAATCTCTGATAGAACGGGAGTTTAACGATTCACCAGCATATTTTAAACAACAGATTACTGACCTGCTAAAATTACCCAAAGAAGAACGTAAAGCAATCTGCATAGGTGTTCATGGTACGGACAACAATTGGATCGACTTTTTATTATGGTTAAATAGTAATTATGGTAAAGATGGGGATGATTCGTTATGGTTTCCAAGCCAGGAAGAATATTATGAATATAACTATTATCGTTTAAACAGCCATATTAGTATAGCACAAATAGACGCAAGTTCTTTCAAATTAACAGTAAATTTACCGGGAGAAAAGTTCTTCTACTATCCTTCTACCACTATCAATTTGCCGGGAATTAGCATGTATGACATTGTTTCTATCGAAGGAAATGATGCATTGACCGGACTATCTTATGCTGACTACAAAGACGGTATCATGCTCAATATCGACTGTCGGAAATACCTGTTTGAACACGCCGAGAATTTCGTAAAACGATACGAGGCCAATCCTTCCGATGCTTCCAACAAAGCAGACGCCCTCTACTTTGTAAACATGCTGAAAGAATCGGCTAAAAAAGAGGCACTGAAAAAACGACTTCAATAAGTAAATCAACAAACATCTATTAAACGAGAATACAGCTATGAACGAAACTCTCATCCTCGAAATCATCTTCTGGTTCGCCCTGTTCATGGTGTTCTACACCTATCTGGGCTACGGCATCGTCCTCTACGCCCTCGTCAAGCTGAAAGAGCTTTTCGTGAAACCCGTGAAACGGGTGCTGCCACCGGACAGTGATCTGCCGGAAGTAACCCTCTTCATCACCGCCTTCAACGAAGAAGACGTGGTGGACGAAAAGATGGAGAACAGCCTCGCCCTGGACTACCCTGCGGACAAACTCCGCATCGTCTGGGTGACGGACGGAAGCGATGACGGCACAAACGACCGTCTCCAAACCCACTGGAACGGAAAAGTAACCGTCTACTTCCAGCCGAAACGGCAGGGAAAGACAGCCGCCATGACACGAGGAATGACACTCGTCCGGACCCCGCTTGTCGTCTTTACGGACGCCAACACGATGGTCAACAGCGAGGCAATCCGTGAAATCGTACTGGCTTTTCAAAACCCGAAAGTAGGCTGCGTGGCAGGAGAAAAACGCATAGCCGTACAGACGAAAAACGGAGCAGCCGCCGGAGGCGAAGGCATCTACTGGAAATACGAATCGACACTGAAAGCGCTCGACTTCCGCCTCTACTCGGCTGTAGGCGCTGCCGGAGAACTGTTTGCCGTCCGCCGCGAACTCTTCGAACCGATGGAACCGGATACGCTGCTCGACGACTTCATCCTCTCTCTCCGCATCGCCATGAAAGGATACACCATCGCCTACTGCACCAATGCCTACGCCATCGAAAGCGGATCGGCAGATATGGGTGAAGAGGAAAAACGAAAAGTGCGCATCGCTGCCGGAGGATTACAGTCGATCTGGCGTCTGCTCCCGTTGCTGAATCCTTTCCGTTACGGAATCCTGAGTTTTCAGTACACGTCGCACCGGGTATTGCGCTGGTCTGTCACTCCATTCCTGCTGTTTGCGCTGTTGCCACTGAATATAGTCGTTTTGCTATTGGGCGAATCTCCCCTGTTTTATGGCACCCTGCTGGGGTTACAGATTCTTTTCTACGGAATGGGATACTGGGGATATTACCTCTCTACCAGACAAATAAAGAATAAAGTACTGTTTATTCCCTATTATTTCTTATTCATGAACGTGAATGTGCTCAAAGGAATCGGCTATCTGAAAAGAAAAAAAGGAAGCGGTGCCTGGGAAAAAGCAAAACGTGCCGAAAAATAAGAACAGAGAATCAAATCTTTTTGTATCTTTGCATGAAACAGAATCTTATAAATCTAATCGGACAAGCATGAACAGAACATTACATGAGGCAGATAATGCGCAGAGAATACTGAAGTTGACCGCCGACACCATGCTATTAGTCGATAGAAATGGCATTTGCATTGATATTGATATTCATAGCAATTTATGGTTTTTACAAGAAGAGAGGCTCTTAGGAAAAAATATATTCGAACGGATGCCCGAGCACACCCGTGAGAAGGTTTACAGCACCTTCCAGACCGTGCTTCGGGAACAGCGAAGCATCAGCAAGAACTACAAGCTGGAACTGGAGGATAATACCTATTATTTCAAGTGTATCATGTATCCTTACGATGACATGGTGCTCTGCCAATATCGGGACATCACCCAGCGAAGCAACGTGAAACGCCAGCTGGAACAGGTGAACCGAAATCTGAGGGAGATACAGAAAGTGGCTCAGATCGGACAGTGGATGTACAACACCCGCGACAATGTCTTCTATTACATGGGCTACACCGGAGTATTGTGCGAGGAATCTTCCAGAAGCATCTCTCTGGAGAAATATCAGGAATTTATCGTCGAAGAAGACCGCATGAGTTTCACCAACTGGTGCCGGAAAAATGAGGAAGGACTCAACGAAGAAAGTATCAGCTATCGGGTCCGTGTCGCCGGAGAGATTTACTATATGCGCCTTCAGGCTTATCTGCGAGACGAACTACCGAACGGCAGCTGCAACATCGAAGGTTACATCCAGAACATCACCGACATACAGCGTCGCAGAAACGACATCAACACGCTGACGCACGCCATCAACAACGCAAAGGAGAGCATCTTCGCCGCCAAAGAGGACGGTACGCTGATCTTCGCCAACCGCCAGTTCCTCCACAACCACGGCATCCCGGAAAGTGAGGAGATCGGCAAACTGAAAATCTATGAAATCGCCGGCGATATGAACACGCAGAAAGACTGGCATGAACGCTGCAAGGATATCCTGCACGGAGGAAGCAGAAGTTTCGTCGCCCATCATCCTTCGAAGGTCAGCAAGAATATATTGGCTTACGAGGGAATCATGTACAACGTCACCAATGACTCCGGTGAAGAAAGTTACTGGTCATTCTCCCACGACATATCCGAACGACTGCACTACGAAGCGCAAATCAAACGGCTCAATCTGATCATGGATACTACCATCGACAACCTCCCCGCCGGAATTGTCGTCAAGGAGATCAACAACGATTTCCGATATATCTACCGCAACCGGGAATCGTACAACCGGAATCTGTGCATCGGCGAATCTATCGGCAAGAATGACTTCGACTACTATCCTCCCGAAGTGGCAGAAAAGAAAAGGGAGGAAGATACACTAGTTGCCACCACCGGACAGGGACTGCACTGGACAACCGAAGGGAAAGACAAAAACGGAAACGAGATCATCCTCGACAAACGGAAAATACGGGTGGACGGAGACGAACTTTCCTCCCCCATCATCGTCAGCATCGAATGGGACATCACGGAGCTGGAAAAAATCAAACGGGAACTTCAGACATCCAAAGAGAAAGCCGAAATGTCGGACAAACTGAAGTCTGCTTTCCTCGCCAACATGAGTCATGAAATACGCACACCTCTGAATGCCATCGTCGGCTTCTCACATCTGATAGCCGAAAGTGAAAATAAGGAAGAACGTAAAACATTTTATGAGATCGTCGAAGCCAACAACGAACGTCTGCTGCAACTGATCAACGAAATTCTTGATCTTTCGAAGATCGAATCGGGCATTATCGAGTTCACCAGCGCACCGGTAAATATCCATAGCCTGTGTAAAGAGGTGCATGACGCCCACGTATTCCGCACGCCGCAAGGGGTACAACTGATCTATGAGCCATCCGAAAACGGACTGGTGATAGAGACTGACAAGAACCGGGTGTTCCAGGTGTTCTCGAATCTGATAGGTAACGCATTCAAATTCACGAAGGCAGGCAGCATCAGTTACGGATATAAACTGGTGGGCAATCAGATCGTTTTCCACGTGACTGATACCGGTACGGGCATCGAACCGGAGAAGATAGGACGTGTGTTCGAACGTTTCGCCAAGTTGAACAACTATGCGCAGGGGACGGGACTCGGACTGTCTATCTGTAAAACAATTGTCGAACGATTGGGAGGTGAAATCTCCGTTTCTTCGGTGGTAGGTCAAGGGACGACTTTCACGTTCACCCTGCCTTACGAGTCGGAACAATCGACCGGCACGGGTTCTATAAAGATTGACATGGCTTCTACGGAGACGTCAGTAGAAACGTCTGTCAAGGAGGATTCTGAAAAGACTTCCGGAAATACGGACGATAATAGTTCCGATAGTATTTCCGCCAATGCCTCTCCAAGCCAGCGGACTATTCTGATAGCGGAAGATGAGGACAGTAACTTCGATTTGCTGAAAGCTATTCTTGGAAGAAAGTACAGGCTTATACGTGCACGGGACGGTATGGAGGCCGTTACCTCATACGATGAAGCGAAGCCGGACCTTATTCTGATGGATATCAAAATGCCTAATCTCGACGGTCTGGAGGCTACGAAGATCATTCGTGAGCTCTCTCCTACTGTGCCCATTATCGCACAAAGTGCTTATGCTTATCAACAGGATCAGATCGCTGCAACGGATGCCGGATGCAGCGACTTCATCGCCAAACCGATCTCGCAAGCGAAGCTCAAGGATATGATTAATAAATGGTTACCATAAAATGAAAGCCTTATATAGATTACTTTACTACCTGTCTATCCTGCTGACGAGTATTCTGGCAGGTTTCACATTAGCCGGAGCCTTCGCCGGAGATGCTTCGCCGGACGGCTTTAAGCTGATGCCCTTTATCGGATTGGTTCTGCCGATACTTTTGCTAGCTAATGTCGTCTCTGCCATCTATTGGATGGTTCGCTGGCGATGCTGGGTTTTCATTCCTTTAATCGCCATACTGGGAAATTGGGGGTATCTGACCCGTGTCCTCCAGTTCCCGCTTTTTGATTCGGCTTCCCAACCGAATACTGAATCTTCGTTTCTGAAGAAAAACGAAAGGGACACCGAATCAGCACTGACTATTGCCACCTATAACGTTAACAGCTTTAATCACGAGCACACAGGTTTCTCATGCAAGCAAATCGCTGCTTGCATGAAGGAGCTCGGTGTAGATATCTTCTGTTTTCAAGAGTTTGGGATCAATCATGAATTTGGTATTGACAGTCTTCGCACCGTTCTTTCCGAATGGCCGTATTACTATGTACCTTCTTCTACTGCCGGGGAGAGTCTTTTGCAACTGGCTGTGTTCAGCCGTTATCCCATCAAGGAGAAGCAGCTCGTCACCTACCCAAATTCCAACAACTGCAGCCTGTGGTGTGATATCGACATTAACGACCAAACAATCCGTCTGTTCAACAATCATCTGCAGACTACGGAAGTCAGCCGCAACAAGCGCAAACTGGAAAAAGAACTTCGTGCGGATGATACCGACCGTGCGGAACGTGCCGCTCTCACCCTTGCCGATGGTCTGCACGAGAACTTCAAGAAACGTGCCGCACAAGCTGAACATATCAATCAATTGATTTCCGCTTCTCCCTATCCCACCCTGGTATGTGGTGACTTCAACTCTCTCCCTTCTTCATATGTATATCAAACGGTAAAAGGAGAAAAACTGAATGATGGTTTTCAGACCTGCGGACATGGGTATATGTACACTTTCCGATATTTCAAGCATCTGCTGAGAATCGACTATATCCTCCATTCGTCTGAGTTTCAAGGGGTAGATTACTTCTCTCCGGATTTGGAGTATAGTGATCATAATCCGGTGGTGATGAGAATGAGGTTATAAACCTTACGCTGTATATCACTATATAGAAAGGCTACAAAAAAGCCAGTTAACTCATTATGAATTAACTGGCTTCCCATTAAAATAAAATCCTTCTTTTTAACTTTAAAACTTGTATTAGAAAGTAACTTTTACTCCTAATTGCATAGACCATGCACTACCAATGGTATTGGTATATTGCCATGATGATCTTTCTTTAAAAGCTTCACGTGAATTAGCATTTATCTGGTAAGTCAAGGGTTCACCAACTTTGCTAGCAGTTTTTAATAACTGTACATTGTCATAACTCTTGAGACCACAAGATTGATATGCTCCCCATTTTGAATTAATCATATTTCCTACATTCAGCATATCAAGGCTAACCTGTATTCCATATTTACGCCCACCTAAAGTTGCATAAAAATCCTGAGCAATTTTAAAATCAAAGCGATTAATCCAAGGTGTTAAAGATCCATTACGTTCCACATATTTTCCCTTACGATCTTTAAGATAAGAATCATTGTTCACAAAATCCCAAAAATCTTTAGCTTGATCTACAGCAGAATAAGTAATAGCACCACTTTTATCTGTAATATCAACAAAGGTCATTTCATCCTGAGAGTTAGGCACGTATATTAAATCCGAATAATTGCCATCACCATTCATATCATTATAATATGTATAGGAATAACGTCCTGTATGATATCCTGAATAAAATAACGAGAACGTTGTCTTTAAGCATTTAGCATAATTAATTTCATAAGAAGCATTAGCAATAATACGATGGGGCGTAGAAAATAAAGAATAAGATACTCCAGGATCATTCAATGAATTTACTGCCACATTATTTTGCCATGCTGAATTAGGTGCTGACCCAGGATTTGCAGTCAGATCTTTAGCCATTGTATAAGTATAGCCGATAGACCCTGTAAAACCAAAATCGTATTTCTTTGTCAAAATAGCATTAAAAGAATATTGATATCCTTTATCTTCTCCATTAGAAAGTTTTACTACTACATTCTTACCATTAGTATAATCATTATACTCGTATTTTTTTGAAGCCCAATAAATACGATCCGGTTGTTCATTATACACACCCGTAGGCTCAGCCTCATTCATATTGATCTGCGCAACATTATAAATATCTCTTGTATACATTGCTCCAACAGATAACATAAAATCATACGGCAGTTGAATATCCACATTCAAATTACTACGCCAAACTTGCGGCATCTTAAACTTAGGATCTACATATGCTATAACATCAGGTGCTTGCTCTGAAGGTGTAGAAGGAAATAAACTGGGATATTTCTGCAGAGTTTCTCTATAATTAGGATTAAAACCAAAGTCAGCAGGTAAAGAGCCCGGATTTTTTTGTGTATTATACTCTACCATATTTTGGTATAAGCCCGAATTACTTGGTTGATTAGTGAACCATACAAAAGGTAACAATCCAGTAAAGATTCCTGTACCTCCTGATACAATTACGGAGCGATCACCTTTTACATCCCAATTAAAACCGACTCTTGGCGAAAACAAGACTTGCGTCTTCGGCCACTTAGAAATATCGACATGAGTATTATTTACAAAAGCTAATTCCTCTATTGACTTGTTAGAATCCAATGAATTCATATATATTGGCATATCCAGACGTAAGCCATAAGTCAAACGAAAATTAGGAGTAAGAGACCATACGTCTTGGGCATACACACCAGCCATTCCGAATGTCAACTCAGAACCTGGAGCATCATTACCATTATACCCATATGTAATACCATAAATGGTAGGTACTTTTCCCTGCATAAAATCATCCATTGAATCATAACGATAATATCCGTAAGGGCCTCTCAAATAAGAATTTTTAAAATATTGGCGCTCAAAAGAAACGCCAGCAAGCAATTCATGTTTTCCTAATGATATACTCACATTATCAACAAGACTAAATACATTATTGATAACCTGATTATTAGGAGTAAACACTTCTGTACCTAAAGTTATATATTGCTTTCCGTCCTTATATATATCGACAAAAGGAAAATCAGAGCCTTTCTGCTCGCGTGTATCACTAATATGAGTATATGTGGCTAACAGTTTATTCTGAACATTATTCGAGAAACGACTATTTAACTCGCCTGTTATCGATGTTACTACGTTTTTCATCTTATAGTTTGAATTACCAAAAGAAAAGGCATCCAAACCATAACGATTAGAATTAGTACTAGTTATAATAGTGGACTTAGCGCTTACTTCTCTGTCATCTTCTGAGGAAACAGAATTAAAACGCACTGTCAACTTATGGTTCTGATGTATATTCCAATCAATACGAGCCATTAACTTCCAATTATCACTTTGGAAATTATTGAAGTTCTCATACTGTCCGGGGTCATAATCATATTTAGTTTTAACAAAGTCACTGATAGTACGCATATCACCCACCCAAGTACGTGAGATACGTTTTCCGCTATCCCCTGTTCCATTTTGATCTTGATTAGGAAGCCAAGTTACCCCCGGAGTTTCCTTATTTTCAATTTCAGCATTCAAGAAGAAGAAAAGCTTATTCTTAATGATTGGACCTCCAAAAGTTACACCATATGAATGAGAGTTGTATTCTTTTGCTTTAAGAATATCCTCACCGTCAATAGAGCTCCCTGCAAATCCTCTTGGTTTATGATAGGTATATGCAGTACCCGAAAATGAGTTTGTTCCACTTTTTGTTACAGCATTAATAGAAGCACCTGTGAAGTTGGAATATTTAACATCGTAAGGAGAGACATTTACAGTAATCTCATCGATTGCATCTAAAGATATGGGTTGAGAATCTCCTCCAGGTAAATTATTAGAACTTAATCCGAAACTATTATTAAACGAAGCACCATCAATCGTTATATTGTTATAACGTCCATCACGCCCCGCAAAAGAACTGCTTCCACCTGCATAAGGAGAGAGCTTTGTGAAATCTGTTATACTTCTGTTAATAGTAGGTAAAGTGTTCATCTGACGTTCACTTACATTAGTAACAGTACCTATTTTTTCGATAGTTTTTGGTGCTGTTACTACTACTTCATCCAACAACTCTGAACTTTCTTTCAAAGAAACATTCAATACGTAGTTTTCTCCTAATGACAACTGGATGCCCTTGTAAATGGCTGACTGATAGCCGACATAGGTGATTTCGACTTTGTAAGGACCGCCTGTACGCATACCTTGCAGATTGAATTGCCCACTGACATTGGTCACTGTACCATAGCGGGTACCGGAGGGCTCGTGAATAGCAACGATCGTTGCTCCAATAATAGGTTCATCTTGTGCTGTTACTTTACCACTCATACTTGCTGTGGTAACTTGCGCACTCATCGTAGCAGTAATCAGTAACATTACGACCACTAAAAAAGACCGCATTCTCTTCAACATAATGTAATTTATTAGTTAATACTAATTGTTTGTTTCATTGAAACTGTGCACAAAGATAATTAATATTATTTAGACTTAGATGACAATTATGCTACATTCTTTTAAGAGAGATAAACATTTTATTGCTTTCGAAAACAATAAAGGCCCTGCAATGTTTGCAGAGCCTTTCACTTTCGTATATTAAGTGAGATTTAACTTGTAATCTGTCAGCAAATACTAGTCAGTCATTAGGTTTCTATAACGAACACGCTTCGGCTCTTCATTGCCTAGACGCTTCAATTTGTTTTCCTCATATTCTGAATAGGAACCTTCAAAGTAGAATACATTAGAGTCTCCTTCAAAAGCGAGGATATGCGTACAGATACGATCAAGGAACCAACGGTCGTGAGAGATGACTACCGCACACCCTGCAAAGTCTTCCAAACCTTCCTCCAAAGCACGAAGGGTGTTCACGTCAATGTCATTGGTCGGCTCATCGAGCAGCAGAACGTTACCTTCTTCTTTCAGAGCGATCGCCAGATGCAGACGGTTTCTTTCACCACCGGAAAGAACACCACAAAGTTTTTCCTGATCGGCACCGGCAAAGTTGAAACGGGACAGGTACGCACGTGCATTGATATCACGTCCACCCATACGGATCAAATCATTACCACCGGAGATTACCTGATAGACGCTCTTGTTCGGGTCAATGTCTTTATGCTGCTGGTCTACATAGGATACCTTTACGGTCTCTCCTACTTCAAACTCACCTTTATCTACCGTTTCCAATCCCATAATCAGACGGAAAAGAGTTGTTTTTCCTGCACCGTTAGGACCGATGACACCGACAATACCGTTAGGAGGAAGCATAAAGTTCAGATCATCGAACAGCAGTTTGTCGCCGTATGCCTTCGCTACGTGTTTTGCCTCGATTACCTTATTACCCAGACGGGGACCATTCGGGATAAAGATTTCCAGCTTCTCTTCTTTCTCCTTCAAGTCTTCATTCAGCAACTTGTCGTATGAATTAAGACGGGCTTTTCCTTTCGCCTGACGAGCTTTCGGAGCCATGCGCACCCATTCCAACTCACGTTCCAGTGTTTTACGACGCTTGCTGGCGGTCTTTTCTTCCATTTCCATCCGTTTGGTCTTCTGTTCCAGCCAGGATGAGTAGTTTCCCTTCCAAGGGATACCTTCGCCACGGTCGAGTTCGAGAATCCATCCGGCAACGTGATCAAGGAAGTAACGGTCGTGAGTTACGGCGATAACTGTACCTTCGTATTGCTGCAAATGTTGTTCCAGCCAGTCGATAGATTCAGCATCCAAGTGGTTGGTAGGCTCATCGAGCAACAGGATGTCCGGTTTCTGCAACAACAAACGGCAAAGAGCGACACGACGGCGTTCACCTCCGGAGAGATTCACCACCGGCTGATCTTCGGGCGGACAACGGAGCGCATCCATCGCACGTTCCAGTTTACTGTCCAGATTCCATGCATCAGTTGCGTCGATGATATCTTGCAATTCTCCCTGACGGGCGAAAAGTATATCCATCTTGTCCTGATCTTCATAATACTCGGGCAAACCGAATTTCTGATTGATTTCTTCGTATTCTGCCAGTGCGTCAACGATCGGTTGCACACCTTCCATTACTACTTCTTTTACTGTCTTTGTGTCGTCCAGATAAGGTTCTTGTGCCAAATAGCCCACAGAATATCCCGGAGAGAAGACCACTTCTCCCTGATAGGATTTCTCCAGACCCGCGATAATCTTCAATAAGGTAGATTTACCGGAACCGTTCAGACCGATAATACCAATCTTCGCTCCATAGAAGAACGACAGGTAAATGTCTTTCAGTACATTTTTATTTGGTTGGAAAGCTTTGCTCACTCCCACCATTGAGAAGATGATTTTTTTATCGTCAGCCATATATTAATGATTGTATATTGTTGATAATGGCACAAAGATAAGAAAAATGTTTGAAATGCTTTGGAGTTCTAAAAAAATGTTCTACCTTTGCACCCGCAATTCGAAAGAAAGCATAAAGGATTGATTCAGTAGCTCAGCAGGTAGAGCACAACACTTTTAATGTTGGGGTCCTGGGTTCGAGCCCCAGCTGGATCACTGAAAACAAAAGAAAAATCAAGCAAATCCCTGATAATCAAACATTATCAGGGATTTCTTTTTTCTGGCAGGTAGCAGAAAATAGCCGTTTCAAGCATATTATCGGTGGATAAATCGTGGGACTAAAATTTAGTTCTAAAAAGTCCCACGAATTTGTATATTTCTCACTGATTCATAGTATTTTGCATAGACTTACTTTGGAAGAGAATACATAGTTTTGTAACTTAAAAAAACGATGTAAAAATGGCTCGAAAATCATTTTCTGTTTTGTTCTTTATCAAAAAAGCCAAGTTATTAAAGAACGGAGAAGCACCTGTGTGCATGAGAATCACTGTAAACGGCTGTATGGTAGATATTTCTATCAAAAGAAGTTGTCCCGTAAACCTATGGAATCAAGCAAAAGAGAATTCAAAAGGAAAAGACCGTATGTCGGTGGAACTGAACCACTACTTAGAAATCACACGCTCACGCATACACCAAATTTATAGGGAACTGGAAACTTCCGGTAAGGTTATCACTGTTGATCTTGTTAGAAAACTGTATTATGGTGTGGACGAAGATAACAAAACGCTATTGCAGGTATTCAGAGAGCATAATGAACAAAGCCGTAAGCTGATTGGAAAAGACTTTGTAAGTAAGACCGTCCAGCGGTATGAAACCACTACCCGATATTTAGAAGAATTCATTAAGAAAGAATATCAATTACCGGATATTGCCCTGAATAACTTGGAAGCCAACTTCATTTCTAAGTTCGATGCTTTTTTGAAGATTGAAAAAGGTTGTGCGCAGAACTCCGCTATCACCCGATTGAAGAATTTGAAGAAGATTATCCGCATTGCTTTGGAAAACGACTGGATAAAGAAAAATCCGTTTGCTTACTATCGCTTCAAACTGGAAGAAACAGATCCTGAATTTCTGACAATGGACGAGATTAAAATCATTCTCGCTAAAGAGTTCACAATTAAACGAGTAGAACAGGTACGGGACGTTTTCATTTTTTGCGTTTTTACCGGTTTGGCGTTCAGCGATGTGAAAGACTTATCACCTGAACACTTGGTAAAAGACAATAAAGGGGAACTTTGGATAAGGAAGAACCGCCAAAAGACTAAAATCATGTGTAACATTCCTGTGCTACCTGTGGCAGCTTCCATACTTGATAAATATAAGGATGTGGCAGAGTGTACCGGAAAACTTTTACCTGTATTGTGTAATCAACGCATGAACAGTTATTTGAAGGAGATTGCCGATGTGTGCGAAATTCATAAAAATCTTAGCACACATACTGCCCGTCATAGCTATGCCACAAGCATTTGCCTTGCAAATGGCGTGAGTATGGAGAATGTTGCTAAGATGTTAGGTCATGCAGATACAAGCGTAACAAAACACTATGCAAGGGTATTGGATCAGAATATTTTCAAGGATATGCAAAAAGTAAATAGCTGCCTGTCCGAATTGGCTATATAATAAAGATAGTAGCTAATATTGAAAAAGGATTGGGAAGAATGAATTTCATTTTCTCAATCCTTTTCTTTTATAGTAAGTTTTCCAGAACTCAATATGAAGCATTGACAAAGGTAAGTTCCGTATTTAGCCTGTTCAAGTCCGAGCCTTCGGTTTAGATGAAAATCTTCCTCTCACTATGTTCGAGCGTATTTTCATCTAAAGACTTGCACAGACTAAATACTTCACTGGAAAAGTCAATGATTCAAATTAAATTCCGAAAAACAATGTTTTAGGCTTGGCAGGTTACTCTTTCCAACTTTCAAAGTAGTGCTTTTGGAGCAGTTTATCAATATCACTTTGACGGTAGATGATTTTACCTTTTATCTGGATAAAGGGGATTAGACCTGTATCTCTCCACTCTTGCAGGGTTCGCAAACTAACATTCAGTTTCTTGGAAACTTCATTGTTAGAAAGAAAGCGTTCCCCATTCAGGTGGGGTTTATAATGCTTGATTATAAATTCAATGCCGTTCAGCATCGAATCAAGCGAAGAAATAAACTCTTTAACTTGCGGGGTATCTTTATTTATTAGTTCCATGATTGAAAGATTGTTTTATTGAAATATTGATTTCAAGATGGCTAGATAGCTGGCTAGTTACGCAGATAGTCACCCAGCGATGAAATGCTAAGTACGTCTTTTGCCGAATCATAATCTACATAGAGCCGTTTGGATGCAGTGGCAATAAAATACTGGCTACCATCTTGCTGTATCTCATAAGTAGCGGGTGAAGCCTGTTTGGTAGTTTCCGATACATATATAATAGAAAGAAGGTACTCTTTATCATTCCGATAGATGATAACTGTAGGATTCAGATTAACGCTTTCCCATGTGCCGACAATGGAAAATAGGTTGAAGGACGGATAATCTTTTTTAGTTCTTTTCATAAGACGTGGGGTGTTTGGGTGATTGATTTTTCGTTTCACTGTCTGCAATAATTCTTTCAATATCGGAAGTCTTATAATAAATCTTACTACCAATTTGAGAATAAGCCAATCTTCCGCTACTTCTGTAATACTGCAAAGTTCGCTTACTAACGCCTAACAACAGGCATACTTCCTGACTATCCAGCCAGTTTTCGACTTTCTGGGTATGAGTGCTGCACAAACTTTCTATCCGTTTGGCAAACTCCGTGAACCTCTCGCAGACATACGAAAAAGTTCTCTTTTCAATAGTTACTACTTCCATACTTTCAATTTTAAAAGGTTTATAAAACGTGTCGATTTTATTTTCATCGGCAAATAAAAGAAGAATCATGAGCCGTTCTCAAAACTGTCCGAAAGTGGCGAAGTAAAGTTCTTAATGACTTAATATGTACTTATCGTGGCAACATAATACAATGATTTATAGACCAAATACTCATTGATTTAGGCAGATCATATAGAAACAAAGAAAAATAAACCGATATTTCTTTGTCAATTCAAAAATAACGCTTATGTTTGCAGTGACCAATAATAACAAAACAGTCACACGGTATGGCAAAAGCATTTGATGACAACGAAAGAAAGCTTATAAAGGATAAACTCAAAGAAGGAGCTTTGCTATTTATCCAGCAACAAGGGGTACGTAAAACTTCTGTAGATGAGCTTGTTAAATATGCCAATATTTCTAAAGGAGCATTTTATCTATTCTATACATCAAAAGAACTTCTTTTTTTCGATACAATAATAGACTATCATAAGAAATTGGAAAAAGAATTTCTTAATGCCATAAATAAGCATACCAATAATATTACGGTTGATACATTGACAGATATTATATCTGACTTGCTAATCAACAACAAACCATACTTTGTATCTATCTTCGTTAATAGTGATGTGGAATATCTAAATAGAAAGCTCCCTCAAGAAGTACTTTCAAAACACGTAGATGATGATGTCATGCTAGCAAACGAACTACTGAAATTTATTCCAGAAAGTAAATCAATTGATACAAAAGTATTTGCAGGGGCTTTAAGAGCTGCATTCTTGACTATTCTAAACGAGAAAACAATTGGAACAGATATTTACAATGAAGTTTTCAAGTTTATAGTTAGGGGAATAGTACAGCAACTATTTAAAGACTAATCCAATACAACAAGATTATATAATATCAACTGACTATGTGCAAATATGTTACATAGCGATACTTTGAATTCACAATATGACTATATAAACAATTTTAGTCATACGATATGAAATTTAAAAATTATGATTACAGTAAAAAACTTATCGTTTAGTTATTCTCAACTACCATTTATTGAGAATATGAATTTTCAAGTAAGAAGCGGAGAAATATTTGGCTTCTTAGGACCTTCTGGAGCAGGAAAAAGCACTCTCCAAAAGATATTAATAGGTATGCTCCCTAAATATAAGGGGAGTGTTTCTATTAATAATAATGAAATTAGAAATAAGTCTGACCAGTTCTATGAGAGTATTGGTGTCGATTTTGAATTTCCTAGTTTTTATGAGAAATTCACCGCATTGGAGAACTTAAAATTCTTTGGTTCTTTATATGACTGTAAGCTGATTCCTATCGAACAATTATTAGAAATGGTTGGACTATCACAACATGCCAATAAGAAAGTGGCAGGTTTTTCTAAAGGTATGAAATCCAGATTAAACTTTGCCCGGTCAATTATTCATCAGCCCAAAGTGTTATTTTTGGATGAGCCAACATCTGGTTTAGATCCTTCGAACTCCCAAGTGATGAAAAACATTATTCTTGATCTTAAAAATAAAGGAGTAACAATCATTCTGACTACTCACAATATGCACGATGCAACCGAACTTTGTGATCGTGTAGCATTTATTGTTGATGGCAACATTAAAGCTATGGACACTCCTCATAATCTTATCATGTCAAGGCGTTATAATGAAGTAACATATTCATATTTGGAGAATCAAAAAGAATTAAATACTACAATCGCACTTGACAAAATAAGTACAGATAAAAAGCTACAATCTCTGATTCAAGCTAATGCCTTATTATCAATACATAGCAATGAGCCAACATTAGACAATATATTCTCAGAAATAACAGGGAGGAAATTACTATGAAGCTTAAAGGTTTAATACTAGGTGATATTCGGCAACAATACAAATATGGTTTTTATGCCCTATATACGTTATTTACACTAGTGTATATTACAGTATTGCGCATTCTTCCTATGCCGTGGAAAGAACTATGTACAACTACCCTTATATTTTCAGATCCCGTACTGATCGGATTAATGTTTATGGGAGCAATAATATTATTCGAGAAAAGCGAAAAAGTAATGCAGGCATTAGCTGTTTCGCCCATATCGATACACGCATACATTTTGTCAAAGGTAATTTCCATTGGACTAATTTCTTTGCTAAGTGGAGTTCTCATCGCATTGTTCTCAGGCATGGAACATTCTTACATACATCTTGCTGTTGGAATTATGTTAGGTTCAGCATTATTCACACTGGTTGGAATATCACTTTCCGCTTTCATTTCAACCATGAATAACTTTATGCTGATTATGGTTCCCACTTTAATAATATCCGTAACTCCCATATCTGTTTATACAATGGGCTATAAATCGGGAGTTATGCTATTACATCCAAGTATAAGTCTGATAGAACTTATGTCTGGAAATATCAGTGTCATATCTCTAATGGCAATAAGCATTTGGTGCATTGCGATGTATATTTTTTCTTGTCTGTCAGTAAAAAAAATGATGACGATATAATTATGAATCAGAATATTATTTCTTTCAAAATGTTTATCAGAAACATATTCTCAGATGGTATGTTATCTGCAATAATATGTATTCCGCTAATATTAGCGGCAATATATAGGTTTGTTTTCCCCTTAATTGTACAGCATTATCCGATGCTAAAGGATTTCAGCCTATATTATCCGATATTGGATTTATTCCTTGCAATTATGTGTCCTTACATGATTTGCTTCGCTTCGGTCTTAGTGGTATTAGATGAAACAGACATGAAAATCAACAGGTATATCACAATCACCCCACTTGGTAAGAAGGGTTATCTTATATCAAGATTGCTTATTCCTGTTTTATTTGCAGCCATTGTTTCTTTCGTACTGCTTTCTTTTTGTTCTGTATCAGATATGTCATTATGGACTACATTTATAATATCAATATTGGCTACAATACTAAGCGTTGTGGCTGCTATGATTATTTTGGCATATGCGGGGAATAAAGTGGAAGGTATGGCACTTGCAAAAGTATCTGCTTTAGTTATGGTGGGATTAATAATACCTTTTGTTATTACAGATAGTACCCAATATGTATTTTCATTTCTCCCTTCTTTTTGGATAGCCAAGTTTCTAATAAGTAATAACTATTGGTTTATTCTACCAACTATATTTCTTTCTGGCGGACTGATTTACATATTATATAATAGGTACAGCACAAAAATATAGTTTCTCCTAAAATTGATACTATTAATACCGAAGATATAAAAAGTATAGTACCTAAATAAGCATATTGAATTTATGATTATACGAATTAATATTATTCACTATCTAAAAATTATGCTTATGAATGAGTTATTGAAAATGAAGTTTTTTGAGCTATTGTCTAAAACTTCACAAGAAGTTACTAACACAGAAATGCAAGATGCCTATGGAGAATTTGTCAAGCACATAGTCGCTATTAGCAATTCAGAAGATTATTCCTATATCTTTCGGATGCTAAATCTCACCCGTATTGAGATAGCACCCCTAGAAGAGTTATATCAATGTGGGCAGGGGGAAAAATGCGCTTAAAATTCTCTATGTCCACAAAGCATTATCGACAATTGATGCCGAGCTACAATTAATCAACTTGAAAATTAACCATCCAGAACAATTTAAGTTATCTATTCCTACAGCGTTCAAGTCCGACCTATATGTAATCCCTAAGTCAAAAGACTTGGGGATTATTGGCATTGCAGAAATCGTATTAGCTCTGTTTTTACAGGGACAAATCGTTGGCGAAGATGGAAAACCTGTCCCAGAAGTTCGTTTAGCTCGTGGCTTTGAGCAGCTTTTCAATCTAAAATTCGGAAGTATTTACGATAAGGTAGGTGAAGTATTTACCCGCAAGCCGTACAACCTTACCAAAACATTGGATGCCTTACGAAATGCTATCATTAAAGAGGATCGAAAACGTAAGAACCGATAAAGATCAAAAAAAGATATTTGTGCAAACTGTTTATTCTCAGATACTTGCAAATATCTTTTCGGGGAGTAGGTAACTACTCCTCTTTTTCTCTTACATTGTTTTACTGAATTTTGCTTCATCAATCGATTGAGAACAATAATGTTAAACGACTAAAAAATGAAGCAAAATGTATATAGACAACGAAAACTTCGATAAATGGATGGAGAAGCTATCTAAGAAACTCACTGAGATAGGACAAGACTTAAAATCCCTTATCAATACCGATCAGGTATTAGAAGAAAATGAACGATTACTTGATAATCAGGATTTAGCATTTCTGTTAAAAGTGTCTTTCAGAACTTTACAACGCTATCGACTAAAAGGTAAGCTCCCCTACTTTACTATTGGGCATAAAACCTACTATCGGGCTAGCGATATTAGAGCTTTTGTACGTGAACGAGCCGATTATCAAACTTATAAACAGTTTGAAAAAGCCAATCAATTAGAAAACAAACTCTGACAGCAAAATGCAGCAGAGGAAAGAAGCTTGTGTTTAAGCTATCACTTTGTGTAACCACCCCGATTTAGTAGAAACCGCTTCACCTATCGGTTCAGCCCATTTCACTAAATCGAGCAAGAGGGAACTGGACAAGTCCTGTTCTTCCCTCTTGCCCTGCGGGGCAAAGCCTTCGGCTTTAGCGTGTTACAAGAACACGCTGTAATGACACCTGTAATAAGCATTTTCTTTGTAATGCTTGTTATCAGGTATTTATCTATTCATATTTCTATAAAAAAGTAATTATCATGCCAAATAACAGTCGAAAAACTATATTCACCACCATTTCCGTAGACAAGGAAGCGGCAGCTTTGGTAGAGAAAATATGCAAACGCTATTCACTGAAAAAGAGCGAAGTTGTAAAGTTGGCGTTCGGGTATATAGATAAGGCACATATCAACCCATCCGAAGCACCGGAATCTGTAAAATCAGAACTGGCGAAAATAAATAAGAGACAGGATGATATTATCCGCTTTATCCGTCACTACGAGGAAGAACAACTGAATCCTATGATACGAGCAACAAATTCTATAGCTTTGCGCTTTGATGCTATCGGCAAAACTTTGGAAACTCTGATCCTCTCTCAACTGGAAGCCAGTCAGGAAAGACAAATATCCGTGCTTAAAAAGTTAAGTGAGCTGTTCTGTAATCATGCCGATGTTATAAACAACCAATCCAAGCAGATTAATGCCCTCTATCAGATACATCAACGGGATTATAAGAAGTTACTTCAACTGATACAACTCAATTCGGAACTTTCCGCTTGCGGTGTGATGGATAGTAAAAGGAAAGAGAATCTGAAAGCAGAAATCAACAATTTGATAAACACATAAGATTATGCACATAGACTTTGCTCCGCCTTCAAACGGAACATATAATAATGCTGGGAGTTGCCAACAGCTAGCTAATTACATGGAACACGAAGATTTAGAGCGAATAGAAAAAGGTATTTATACCGAAGGTTTTTTCAATCTGACGAATGATAACATCTATAAATCGAAGGTCATAAAAGATATAGATACCAATATCGGGCAACTCCTAAAAACGGATGCTAAGTTTTACGCTATTCATGTCAGTCCATCGGAAAAGGAACTCCGAGCAATGGGTAATACAGAGCAGGAGCAAGCCGAAGCTATGAAACGGTATATTCGGGAAGTATTTATCCCTGAATATGCTAAAAATTTCAATAAAGAGCTATCCGCTTCGGATATAAAGTTTTACGGTAAGATCCATTTTGACCGTAGTCGTTCAGATAATAAACTAAATATGCACTGTCATTTGATTGTGAGCCGAAAAGACCAAGCCAATAAAAAGAAACTATCACCATTGACTAATCATAAGAACACCAAGAACGGAGCAATAACAGGTGGCTTTGATCGTGTAAGCCTATTCCAACAGGCAGAGCGAGGATTTGATAAACTATTTAGATATAATCGCCAACAATCTGAATCATTTGACTATCACAACACAATGAAGAACAACTCCATATCAGAGCAACTTAAACAACAAGAGGCAAATATTCAATCCTGTGAAAGAAAAATGGGAGTCAACCAGAATAGCAATCAAGAAAATATGCTTTCTAACAATTCTGAAAGCAAGAAAGAAAATAGTAAGGCTTTTAATACAGATGAGAATATTGTCACCAAACAAGAATGCGAAACATCTGTCAATCAAAATAATAATCAAACATCTGATGTGGTTATTTCCTTAACAACATCAAGGATAGACTTAACATTCAACAACGAGGATCAAACACCAAAATCTAAGAAGAAAAAGAAAAAAGGACGCAGACTATAATACAATAAGTAAAGATATCCCAACTTATCACTCTAATGTTCATAAAAACCGTATAACATGTTGATATTTCAAATATTAATTAATATTTTTGCAAAAAACAATAATCATTATGGAAACACTTGAAATAATCATAGCAGGTATAGTCGTTATTGCAGTCGCAGGGGGAGCTATTTTTACATACAAAAAAAGCAAGAGCAAGAATGTTAATATCAAAAACGTAACAATTCATGGAAGTGGAAAAGTCGTAGCCGGACACGACAATTCCACTCACATTTCTGATAATACAATAAACCCAACATAGAATAATGGGGGTATCTATACGTGATGCAGAAGTCACGAATGGCGGAAAGCTTGTGGGTGGAGATGATAATTCTGTGCATATAAAAACAGAAACTCATAATCATCCAGTAACACAAACTAAGCTATCAGTTCTTTTTGACTCACTAAAAAGAAAATTTGAGCAAGAAGAGCAAACTGATTGTATATCAGAGGAATTAAAATTTTATCAAACAGATAGAGATACAATTGGGCTAGAACAAAAACTAAAGGATGGGGATTTGGAATATTTGTTTGAGGATGCTAGTTTGCTGAAGGAAGCATATGCAAGAAAACTATATAGATATCAATTATATGAACCTGCTCAAGAGATACATACTTATATATTAGGTATAATATGTAATAAATTTAGATGGTTAATATACCCATTAATTAAGAAAAGTACTCCACAAGAAGAGATAGCAAGACTTATCTCTTCTGAGATCATTGATCCTATTATGAAAATCATAATGGAACAAGGGTGTAATGACATTATGGGACTAACATACAGAGATATTGAGGGTATGATTTATTTTTTAACCGGCAGATGCCATATAAAATGGAAATTATGATCATTTATCATCAAGCTTTCGATTTATACCATACAGCATATAGAATAATACAACTTCTTACCTACTTTAAGCGTGGGGAGTCTGTAGAAATCGAGCGTTTACGCATTTGGGATTACTATTTACTATTTCCAATAGAAATGCAACGCATTAAATTTTCACTAAATGAGAAAGAGATTAAGGAGCATATTAAAACATTCATAACTAAAAACCGAAAAGAAAATTCATATGAGATAATATTTGATAGTCGTAAAATGTTTGAAAAAATAAAGCCATATCAAATGGCGGCTTTAAAAAGCTTAGCATCATATGGCATTATTAATATTGATTATATTACATCGGGGTATGTAACACCTATTTCAACGGAGATAATAGAGAAACATTCTCCCCAATTTGAACCTTTATCTATTAGTGAACAAAATGCGATTAAGTTGCTCACTTCTCATTACTATTTAATGTCTTTAAGCGTGTTGAAAGAAAAAACAAATCTTATTGAAAATAAATATGATGCACAATAATTTATTTGTCAATCGACTAATCATATATACGAAAAATAACAAAGTTGCTTATGATGAAACTTTTCATAAAGGAGTTAATATCATTCGAGGTAAAAATAGTAGTGGAAAATCGACCATAACTCACTTCTTGTTTTATGCTCTAGGTGGAGCCTTTAATGAATGGGTAAAAGAAGCAAAGCAATGCTCACGGGTAATAGTAGAAGTTGAAGTTAATGGAGCAACCCTTGTTCTGAAACGAGAACTGAATTTCAATGACGAAGGAAGAGCCAATGGAATGGAACCAATGTATATCCATTGGGGAAAGATGGAAGATGTATCTGATGATAATTGGAAAAAATATGGCTTTAATACTACTCCTAACAGTATTAGTTTCTCTAACGTGTTATTTAATACTTTAGAAATTCCAATAGTAAAAGGTGACAGCAATATCACAATGCACCAGATTCTTAGATTAATATATATAGATCAAGAATCCCCTACTAGTTCTCTTTTTTTATATGAACATTTTGACACAATGCTAACCAGAGAAACTGTAGCAGAATTATTACTAGGGATATACAATCAGGAATTGTATGATAAAAAACAAAGAAAAGAGGCTATTGATAAAGAATTAATAAACCTCAGCCAAGAAATAAAAGCTATAAAAAAATTCATAGACGCTCCTTACATGCTAATACCTAGTCATGTGAGAACTCAAATAGAAAATAAAGAAAAAGAAATTGAAAAAATCAATTTAACAATTCAAGCTCTTAAAAATGAAGAGAAATCAATACGTTTTACAAAAAAGACACAACTAGAATTTGAGGTTTTGAATCAAGAAGCAATACAACAAAGATCAATTGTAAATAAATTGAATGACCAGATTCGAGATCTCGAATTTGAAATAGAAGACTCAAAAGATTTTATAATAGAGTTAGAAAGAAAATTGAAAAGTATCAAAAACTCTGTTGCAACAAGGGATTTTATTGGGGGATTTTCTTTGGAATATTGTCCTGAGTGTTTATCCCCCTTAGAGAAGCATGATAACAAACAGACTTGTAGATTATGCAAACAAAGTGTTGATGAGAGTTACGGGATTACACAAGCAAAAAAAATAGAACAAGAGATATGTTTTCAGCTAAAAGAATCATCTAATCTCTTAATTATAAAAGAAAGAAAACTAATAGATTTAAAAGCCTATTATGAAGCGGAAAAAGTGAAGCTATTCCAAATACAAGGACAAGTAAATAACAGTCTTAAAGATGTTAAATCTATTGCAAATGAAAGAGTTGAGAGTTTATTAGTTGAAAAAGGAAAATGTGAAGGAGAAATTCTTCAATTTAAAACAATGCTGGAAAATGCAGAAATATATAATAGTTTGTTGCAGAAAGAACAATCTCTAAAAGACGAAAAAGTTCATTGCGAATATATTATTACACATTTACATAGAGAACAAGAAAAAAACAAAGAAAAAACGAATCGAGAAATAGAACAGTTTGCATTAAAGTTACTAAAAAAAGATTTAGATAGACAAGAGGAGTTTTTCAAAGCTGATACTTTTAATATAGATTATAGAAATAATATAGCATTTATTACGGATAAAAATGAAAGATATTCATCTAGTTCTAATTTCTATTTGAAAACATCTGCTAGATATGCCATCTTTTTAGCTTCATTACATATTGATCAAATGCGCTATCCTCGTTTCATTTTTTGCGATAATATGGAGGACAAAGGGATAGAGCCAGAACGTGCGCACAATTTTCAGCGTGTATTGGTTGATATGGTTGAGCAAAATGATAAATCAAGCTATCAACTAATTTATACTACATCTCATATACTCAAAGAACTTGACACTCCTGATTATTGTGTCGGAGATTTTTATACAGAAACAAATAAGAGCCTAAAATATGTATCTGAATTTGTCTAATTTAAAGTATTGCAAGGTTCAGAGAAAACCACTATCTTTGTATTCAGTATTCTCCATGAGCAAACTACCGCAAAAACACGTAGCAAATTAGTGGGATAAATCATGGGATATGCTTGAAGCAAAAAATATAAAGTTTTAAATATCAGCGTGGTAACTCTGTAAGGAGAATCCCAGGCGGATCACGGAGTAAAAAAACCTCTGATAATCATTGATTATCAGAGGTTTTTTTATTAATATACACAGAACATAAATATAAGACTCTACATAAAGCCCAAAACATATCCAATATCGAATTGATGACAAACAGACCTACACCAAACAATCGGCTCATAGAATGATAAACTTCTTTTTCCAGTTATTGTTTCCATCTTTACCTTATATATTATAAAAGCGCAGCAAAGATACAACTTTAAGAAATAGCGGAAATGAACATTTGTTAATAAAAAGATGGCTATTCCGGACAACTGTTTACTGAAAAAATAGCTTATTTTTGCAAAGAATGCAAGATTAGTCAAATGGTTGAATCAGAAATAAATAAAAGATATTGCCAAAGCTGCGGAATGCCGCTCCGCTTCGACGTGGAGGAATATTTAGGCACCAACTCCGACGGTTCGAGGAGTGATGAGTTTTGTTATTACTGCCTGAAGGATGGGAAATACATTGTCGATATATCCATGTGGGAAATGATCGACATCTGGATAAAATATACAGATAAATATAATGAATACGCAGACACGGACTATTCTCCGAAAGAGCTGAGGGAGATACTGGACAAACGCCTTCCCACACTGAACAGATGGCGGCAAAAGCAAGAGACAAGCAGCCTTCATCATAAGATGATTCAGAACATAATAGTGTACATCAACGGTCATCTGACGGAGGTACTGGATACCGACACGCTGAGTTCGATGAGCGGACTGTCCAAATTTCATTTCAGAAGAGTGTTCCGCACCGCTACCGGAGAGAATATCGGCAGTTACATACAGCGTTTGCGCATGGAACACGTTGCACATCTGCTGATCTCTACGGACTATACGCTAAAGCAAATCATAGAGCAAACGAGTTATCAGACTAAATACAGTATCGCCAAAGCTTTTAAGAAACATTTTGGTATATCAACTTCTCAATACAGAGAGAAGCACAGACCGAACGGTGAAAATCCGGCAACAAACATAAAACCGGAGATAAAAGTGATCAGCCCGATAAAGATATTCTGCATCGAAGTGGGTGAAGCGTATAAAAACAAACTAAAATACAGATTACTTTGGAATAAACTACTGCATCATGCCGAACAGTATGAAGCAGACCCACGATATGACAAGTTTATCAGCCTTAGCATGGACGATCCGTCGATTACGCCTACGGAGAAGTGCCGGTTCTATCTGGGCATCACCCTTCGCGATGATACTAAAGCGAGACCGGTACCGGGAATCATGCAAATTCCCGGAGGGCGATATGCCGTGTTCAGACATACGGGGAGCTATTCTTCTTTACACAAAGTGTACAGGAGCATTTATGAGGAATGGTTTCCGAAAAGTAAATACCATCCCCAAAGCACATTCAGCTTTGAGATGTATATGAATCATCCGTCCACCACGGAAACGTCGGAATTACTAACAGAAATATATATACCGGTCATACGGAAATAATCACCATTAAAACAGAATCTATGGCAAAGATATCAGAAATCATGCTTTTACAGCAGCCGGAACAGCCTGCTTTGGCTATTGAAGTACAAACCAACATGAAAGGTATGTCACAGGCTATCGGAGAAAATTTTGTAAGAATAGACTCTTTATTCAAGAAACAGGGAGAAGTAACCACGGATATCCCCTTCGTAGAATACCCCGACTTTGAAAGCCTGACCGAAGATCGTATAGAAATGATTATCGGACTGAAATCTTCGAAACCTTTACAGGGTGACGAAAAAATACAGTCTGTCATCCTCCCCGCCAGAAGAATAGTCGTATGTCTGCATAGAGGAAATTACAATGAACTGGCACAGCTGTACAATGAGATGACCGAATGGATAAAAACAAATGGATATAAGGCTTCGGGAACATCAATAGAATATTATTACAGCAATCCGGATGTACCCGAAGAGGAACATGTCACAAGAGTTGAAATGCCTTTACTCTAAAAGCAAGAGAATAGTTGCCGTAAACTCTTACCAAACAATAAGAAGCAGAGAAGCCGTCATACAGTATCACCTTGTCTGATAAAGTACCGGCATTCCCTGCTTCAATAGTTCTTTAGAAATTAGCCTTGCGTTTCTTCACTTCTTCTACGAGTTTCGTAAAGGATTTCTCCTTCTTACGTTTTTCATGTTCGGAAGCGGAGAAATGCCATGCTTCTCGTTTGAGTTTCAGATAACTCTCATATACCTTATGATCTAACGTACCATTATGTACCGCTTCTAAAACAGCACAACCCGGCTCGTCGATATGCTTACAATCGCTGAAACGGCATGATTCCGCATAGTCGGATATTTCAAACATTTCGGCAAGCGAATCGGGATTGTCAATCGCCAAACCAAATTCCCGAACACCCGGAGTGTCGATTAAAACACCTGAGCCATCCACCAATACCATTTCCCGACGAGTCGAAGTATGCCGTCCCTTCCCTGTAGACAGGCTTATATCGGAAGTATTCAGTACCGATTTCCCGCAAAGGGTATTCACCAGTGAACTCTTGCCGACACCCGAAGAGCCGACAAACACGACCGTTTCGCCTTTTGTTATGGATTCCCGCAACCGGAGAATCGTTTGAGGTTGACAAATACTTGTGATAAATACAGGAAACTGACGGGCAATGTGTTTGATCGCTTCATCTATTTTCTGCCTGTCACAACCTAAATCGGCTTTATTGAGCACCAATACTGGTTTGATATTTTCTTCCATTATCTGGGCTATGAAACGTTCCGCTCTGCGAACATTGAAATTATCATCAAGGCTTTGCACAATAAATGCTTTATCGACGTAAGAAGCAATGGCCTGCCGGTCGGCTACCGTTCCGTTCTTCTTGCGATACAACGCCCGTTCACGAGGCAACGTATCAACTATAATCCCTTTATTTGCATCAAATGGCTGAAAAATCACCCAATCGCCCGTACAAGGGTATTCATCAGGCATTCTGCCATAAATCATATTTCCTGTTAACTCACACAAATATACGCCATCCTCTGCAACTACTTCATAACAGGTTTTATGTGTCACGATGATTCGTCCATGAGACATATCTTTAAATTGTGAGATTTGTTTTTGCCGGAATAGATTATCACTCCAACCATATAATGACAGATTATTATTTTCGTTACTCATTATCTTAATGTATATAGCATACACGTGAAAGCACAACAATGCTTTTGCTATTGTATGCGGGTATAAAAACTAAAGTTATATAATATAGGAGAATCACTTCCGGAAAGATTATCCGAAAGTATGAAAGTTCGAATCTGTTAAAGTGAACAGATTCTTATCAGACCAAATCCGATGTAATAAATGATGAGTTAAACATCCACTAGTTTTAATGAAACATTATAATTTTAATGCGTCAAAGATATGGGAAATAAATAACAGAACCAAATGAATGATGAAATATGTGTCAAAAGCCAATGGATACACGGCCTGACGTTTCCATTTTCCATTCCCTTGAATTCTTGTCATACTGGTATTCCGCACCGACACTTACTTCCGTATTCTTTTTCACATCGACCGAGATAGAAGCTCCTACCCCTGTATGTGGAAATAACGGATTGTAAACCGGAGGGGGTGTATTTCCCCCCATAAAATATTGTCCCCAGACATTTAACCGGACATTTCTGGCTAAAGAATAATGAATTCTCGTATATATTCCTGCTATGTCTTGTCTCGCTATAGGCAAAGCCAAATAGAATTGCCGGCTTAAGGTTCCTCCCGCTTCAACGAAAAATCTTTGAGAAGGAATCCAGCGCATTCCGGCATTTACCGCTACATATTGCCCCAATCCCAGATAAGTCTTTTGTTCTGCACTCCCAATAAAAGAAAACTGTCCATTCATAGAATGCTGACGAAAATTATAAAAATCCGTCAATGCCGGATTACTTTCCAGCAATGCAGGAAAATCGTAAAAATAGGGAGATAAGCCCGATGCAGGACTTGAAGGTGTCAGACCGTATGTCTGCATGGACTTATCATCTGTTGCAAGTTTTTTAGCCTCTATATCCGGTAACTTCGGTTCTATGATTTTTGCTTCGGGCAACTGGTGTCCGCTTACTTCCGCAGAGCTATTTTTCTTTTGCACATCCATTTTATTCCCCTTTTCTATAGTTTGAGAAAAGGCAGTAGCAACACAAGCTAAAGACACAAAAACAAAGACAGCAACTGTTCTAATCATAATATTCTCCTTTCTTTTATCAGGGGCTATATTATCAATACAATTATCCGGTTAAAAGCTCAATGATCGGTAACATATTTTTTATTTTAAAGCAGAGATAGATTGATAGACAGCTTTTGCCATTACCTGCGCTCCCTTTTCGTTCGGATGAATACGGTCCGGAAAGAGTTCGGGCATTCCGTCCATCGCAGTATGGAGGTCTATAACAGACAGGTCGTTTTTCTTGGCGAGCTTCTTGATCATCGGAATGATTTCTTTAGAGATAATATCATCGTTGATGCCGTCACCTGTAAGATAAGCTTTGGAAGGATAGCAGAGATAAATCTTCGGCTGTGAAGGAAGGCCCTTGAAAGCGTTGATCATGTTCTGCGCATCTTTCATGAAGTCTGCTTTGTATTTCCAGTTGAATGATTTGCTGTCGTTTGTTCCGAGTTTGATAACGACGATGTTAGGATTAAAAGCTAACGCATTCTTATAAGCAGGTTCGTTCATATAAGGATGATCTCCTTTGTTCAACATGGTACGGGCGCTCACTCCGAAATTTTTCACCCAGTAATTGTCGCCCAACATACGGGCCAGTACGGAAGGATAGCTGTCACGGCTGCGATTCTTTATTCCTGCTCCGAACGTAATACTGTTGCCGATGCAAGCCACACGGACGGCATCTTTGCGAGGAGCCTTGAAACTACGCAACCAAGAAGTCAGTTCGTTCTGCATTTCACTCTTGTAGAGGAAATCTTCACGGATTCCCCAACCGTGTCCGCCTGTAGGATAAATATGGAGAACGGAAGGAACACCTTTCTTATTTAAAGCCAGATAATAGTTGACTCCGTTGGCAGGAGGAACTACCTTGTCATCATCGCTATAAACAATGAAAGCACGGGGAGTCTCTTTGGTCACTTGCTTCTCGTTGGAGAATTCTTTTTCCAAATCGGCAGAAGCGTCCTTACCCAACAGATTGTCATGAGAGCCCATGTGGGTGAAAGATTTGTCCATCGTGATCACCGGATAAAAGAGAATCTGGAAGTTGGGACGAAGTGCTTCAGGCGCATGTGTAGCGATGGTCGAAGCCAGATGGCCTCCGGCAGAAGATCCCATGATACCAATATCATTCGGATTCAGATTCCATACGTCAGCGCTGTCACGTACCATTTTCATGGCTGCTTCGGCATCGGAGATCGGGAGGGTGCGGTCGCCTTTCGGCATCCGGTATTTGAGAACAATCAATGCAATTCCTTGTTTGTTGAAATACGGCGCCCAATCATACCCTTCGTGATTGACCGCCAGACCGGAGTATCCTCCACCCGGACAGGCTACCACAGCACGACCTGTCGCCAGTTCCGGTGCCGGCAGGAAAACACGAAGAGAAGGCTGTTCAATATCAAATGGTTTTGGCGTACTTTGTGCCGAGACTTGCAGACCTGTCAATAGCAGGACCAGCAATACAAAAAGAGAAGAGAATTTCTGTTTCATAGTATCTGTATACTTTGATTAATGAATATTTGATGTGCGAAGATAGTAATTTTATGTATCTTTGCGCCTCCTTTTAAATAGAAAAAATGATATGCAAGGAATTAAGAATCTGACACACGGCCCTATCAACCGCCAACTTTTCAATCTGGCGATGCCTATCATGGCAACGTCGTTTATACAGATGGCATACAGCCTTACAGACATGGCATGGGTAGGACGATTGGGCAGTGAGGCTGTAGCCGCCATCGGTTCGGTAGGAATCCTGACGTGGATGTCCGGTTCTATCTCCTTATTAAATAAGGTAGGGTCCGAAGTCAGCGTAGGCCAATCCATCGGTGCGCAGAATCAGGAAGATGCCCGCCAGTTCGCTTCACACAATATCACGATTGCTCTGATCATTTCGATCTGCTGGGGCGGACTGCTTTTCATGTTCGCAAGCCCCATCATCCGCATCTATGAACTAGAAGAGCACATCACAGCCAATGCCATCGAATACCTGCGGATTATTTCCACCGCATTGCCGTTCATATTCCTGTCTGCTGCCTTCACAGGTATCTATAATGCAGCGGGACGAAGCAAAATTCCATTTTACATCAGTGGGACGGGACTGATTATGAATATCATTCTCGACCCTCTGTTTATCTTCGGCTTCGGACTGGGAACAAACGGTGCCGCCTACGCTACATGGCTCTCGCAGGCAACGGTTTTCGCCATCTTCATCTATCAGCTGCGTTTCCGCAAAGACGCCCTGCTCGGCGGTTTCCCCTTCTTCTCCCGACTGAAGAAGAAGTACACACGGCGTATTCTGAAACTAGGTCTGCCTGTAGCTACCCTAAACACCCTGTTCGCCTTCGTCAATATGTTCCTCTGCCGTACCGCATCCGAACAGGGCGGACACATCGGACTGATGACTTTCACCACCGGCGGTCAGATAGAAGCCATCACCTGGAATACCTCCCAAGGTTTCTCCACCGCACTTAGCGCCTTTATTGCCCAGAACTTCGCCGCCGGACGAATAGAACGGGTACTGAAAGCCTGGCACACCACCCTATGGATGACGGGAATCTTCGGAACTTTCTGCACGCTGCTGTTTGTCTTTTACGGCAATGAGGTCTTTTCGATCTTTGTCCCCGAACAGGCAGCTTACGAAGCCGGAGGTGTATTTCTGCGTATCGACGGATATTCGCAGCTGTTTATGATGCTCGAAATCACGATGCAGGGAGTGTTCTACGGCATCGGGCGTACCGTGCCTCCTGCCATTGTCAGCATTGTATGCAACTATATGCGCATTCCGCTTGCCATCCTGTTTGTACGGATGGGCATGGGAGTAGAAGGTATCTGGTGGGCAGTATGCGTCACAACGATTGCCAAAGGACTGATTCTCTTGGGATGGTTCACCATGATCAGGAAAAAATGCTTAAATCTGCCTTCCGTGTCAACAAGGTAGTCGTGTCGTTTGTTATTTTACATATACAAAGATCGTCCGGAGTTATTTTAACTTAAAAAGTATGACCTTGGCAAATAATATGTATCTTTGCGTTGTTAATTTATTAAAGTATTATTTTATAAACCTATTTAAAAAACATTGCATTATGAACAAGATGAAATGGATGGTTCTCTTCATGAGTATAACCATGATATTCAGTGGCTGCGCAAGCATGAACAATACGGGCAAAGGTGCCGCAATCGGCGGTGGTTCGGGTGCTGCATTGGGTGCTATCCTCGGCGGTGTTATCGGTAAAGGCAAGGGTGCTGCCATCGGTGCGGCTATCGGTACTGCAGTAGGTGCAGGAACAGGTGCCCTTATCGGAAAGAAGATGGATAAAGCGGCAGCAGAAGCAAAACAAATTGAAGGCGCACAAGTAGAGCAGATAACTGACAACAACGGATTGCAGGCAGTAAAAGTTACATTCGATTCAGGTATTCTTTTCACTACCGGTAATGCAACTCTGAGTGCTGCTGCCAAGTCTGCATTGAGCAAGTTCGCCAACAACGTACTCAACCAGAACAGAGACATGGACGTATCCATCTACGGATATACCGACAATCAGGGCTGGAGAAACAGTACTGCCGAACAAAGCCGTCAGAAAAATCTGAACTTGTCACAGGAACGTGCACAGAGTGTAGCCAGCTACCTGTTAAACTGCGGCGTTTCTTCCAACCAGATTAAAGGTGTGCAGGGAATGGGCGAAAGCGATCCTATCGCCAGCAACGACACAGCTGCCGGAAGAGAACAGAATCGTCGTGTAGAAGTTTACATGTACGCAAGTGAGCAGATGATTAAAGATGCACAGGCCGCTTCCAATTAAAAAAATATTGCGTTATGCGCGCAACCTGCTGATTTTCTTCTTTGCATCTACCATTCTGGCTGTGATCGTCTACCGCTTTATGCCGGTGTATGTCACTCCGCTGATGGTCATCCGAAGTGTACAGCAGCTTGCGTCAGGAGATAAACCCACGTGGAAACACACGTGGGTTTCTTTTGATAAAATATCTCCTCACCTGCCGATGGCGGTCATCGCCTCCGAAGACAACCGCTTTGCCGAACACAACGGATTCGACTTCATCGAGATAGAGAAAGCGATGAAGGAGAACGAAAAACGGAAACGGAAGCGCGGAGCAAGTACCATCAGTCAGCAGACAGCCAAGAATGTGTTCCTATGGCCGCAATCATCTTGGATACGCAAAGGTTTCGAAGTTTATTTCACCTTTCTGATAGAGTTGTTCTGGTCGAAAGAACGGATTATGGAGGTATATCTCAACTCCATCGAAATGGGAAAAGGGATTTATGGCGCACAGGCTGCCGCAAAGTATAAATTCAACACAACAGCTGCCAAGTTGAGCTCAGGACAGTGCGCACTGATTGCCGCTACGCTCCCTAACCCAATACGGTTTAACTCAGCGAAGCCTTCGGCTTACCTATTGAAACGACAAAAACAGATATTGCGATTAATGAATCTGGTTCCTAAGTTTCCGCCTGTAGAGAAAAAGGCGGTCGATAAGAAAGACACCAGGAAGAAGAAAAAGAAATAAAGCAATCCCTTTATCACAGTCTATTTCATCAAGAAACAAGACAAGGATAAAGGGATTACTTTTTTCTGTTATTATTTGAGATACAGACTATGCCGGTTCCTCACACCTCTCGATATACGCCAATGGTTCGCCTTTATCTACCAATGCTCCCTGCTTGGCACATACCTCGATCACACGACCGCTAAAATTCGCCAACACCTTATCATATGTATGCCAAGGAGTAGCAATATAACAAAACACATCGTCCGGACCATATTTATGTCCCACTTCGGGCGGCATAGAAGGCGATTCCACATCGATCTCCCAAATGATCTGCCCTTTCTCCATTGCCGTCACCGGTTCGGCTTTGGCACGTTTCATCCGTTTCACTTCTTCTTCGGAGAATCCCTGTTTTGCCAATGCGGCATCTTTGGCACGCTGCAAATCATCTTCGAAACGTTTCTTGGCAATACCCGATTTATAATCCCGATATTGGCGGTCGTGCATTGCCAGTTCGAAAAGTTCTTCATCATCCTGTCCGAAATCCCAGCTTTTTTCTGTCATTTCCTTACGATACTCGTCCAGTTGATCCGGATAGTTCTTCTGCGGGTCTTCGTCCGTAAATTCGTATCCTTTTTCTTTTGCCAATGCGATAATCTCCGGAGCAAGTGCACCGGGCAAACGACCACTCTTACCTAGAATCATATCCCAGGTATGGTTGTCGATCATCGTCCAACGCTCCTCTCCCTTGATCAGAGACATCACATTCATCAATGCCACATTCTTCACATATTGGCTGAACGGAGTCACTAATGGAGGATAGCCGAGTTTCGGCCACACATATTCCACTTCGTCAAACAGCATCACGAGCAAATCGTCGATGCTCAGTTCCGGTTCGTTCTTACCTCTCAATATCAGATTGATGCCGGAATGCACTCCTTTCAGATCGGCCATCATAGAACCCATCATACCTCCGGGAAGTCCGCATTTCAAGAGCAAAGAAGACATATGCTTGTTGGTAGGGTCCATAAAATAACCCAGAAAATCGTCAATGAACTCCTGTGTCATGGCACGGGCTTTCATGTAGGCTTTCATATTAATCTCCGGTACCTGAAATCCCGCGTCTTTCAGCATAGCCTGCACAGAGATAACGTCCGGATGAACTTTCCCCCACGAAATCGGCTCCATTGCAACATCAATAATATCCGCGCCATTCTCACAAACTTCGAGGATAGAAGCCATCGAAAGTCCCGGTCCGCTATGTCCGTGATACTGGATGATGATTTCGGGATGCCGTTCCTTGATTGCTTTCGTCAGACGTCCCAGCATTTCGGGGCGACCGACACCTGCCATATCTTTCAGACAGATTTCCGGTGCTCCGGCCTCTATCAGACGCTCGGCGATAGCGGTATAATATTCTACGGTATGTACGGGCGAGAACGTAATACATAACGTTGCCTGCGGAATCATCCCCGCTTCAAGGGCATAATGAATGGAAGGAATAATATTTCTGACTTCATTCAAGCCGCAAAAGATACGGGTGATGTCCACTCCCTGCGCATGTTTTACTTTATACATTAACCGGCGCACATCTGCCGGAACGGGATACATTCGAAGACCATTCAGACCACGGTCGAGCATATGAGTTTGTATGCCGGCTTCGTGGAAAGGTTTCGTGAAAGCCCGGACGGCTTTGTTCGGGTTCTCGCCATACAGTAGGTTGACTTGTTCGAACGCGCCTCCGTTGGTTTCTACACGGGAGAAACAACCCATTTCGATAATTAACGGAGCAATTCTTACTAACTGATCGGCACGCGGTTGATACTTGCCGGACGACTGCCACATATCCCGATAAACGAGACTGAATTTGATTTCCTTTTTCATTGCCGTAAATAGATGAGATTTATATTACTTAGGTTAACTAGTTGATACAAATATACTGAGTTCTCTGACATAATAACAAATACAGAGAGAATAAGTTGGGGTATAAAGACATGTTTAATATCATATTGTCACAAAATCAAAGGAGCAAGCGAGTTTTTACCCGTTGCTCCTTACCAGAATTAATTGTTTGACTAATGTGCTATCCCTATTTATACAAAATCTTTCAACTCTTGTTGCAAACGTTGGCGTGTGAAGAATATGCGGCTCTTCACCGTTCCGAGGGGTAGGTCCAGCTTCTCAGCGATCTCACGGTATTTAAAACCGGATACGTGCATTGAAAATGGTACTTTATATTCCTTCGGCAGCGCGTTGACGATGCGGTGCATCTCTTTTAAGTCATAAGCGCCTTCCGTACTTTCAAATCCTGAGTCTTGGGGGAGATTCAAATGATACAGATTGTCGGTCTGATCTACGAATGTCTGGTCACGTACGATTTTACGGTAGTTATTAATAAAGATGTTACGCATGATTGTGTACATCCATCCTTTAAAATTTGTATCGGGAACATATTTTTCCTCGTTATCCAAGGCCTTTAATGATGTTTCTTGCAATAAATCATTTGCTTCTTCACGATTGGCAGTTAATTTATAAGCAAAACGAAGCAACTCTTCCTGAACTCCAATTAAATCTTTTCTGAAACTTAAACTTTTCATACTTTAAGGGTTTTACGGTTAATATTTCGTTTCTTTCTTGACGTTTGCAAGTTTAAAGGTATTTTATGAGTCAAACAGGGGGAAATTCGTCATTTCTTAGGGGGTGAAACTGTCAAATGATAGATTTTAGGTGCTTTTTGATAGTTTTTAGGTGGTTTAGGACGTTTTTTATTCTCTTCTTCTTGCTTGGCAATACAAAATAACTTACTTTTGGGTAGTATTATTAACTTAAAGTAAAGGACATGACTATACTTATTATCGTAGGAATAATCGTACTGTTGGGAATCATTTTTGCTTCCATGTACAACTCATTGGTGAGACTGAGAAATAACCGTGAAAATGCTTTTGCAGACATCGACGTGCAGCTGAAACAGCGCCACGACCTTATCCCGCAACTGGTGGATACCGTGAAAGGATATGCCGCACACGAAAAAGATACCCTCGAACGGGTGATTCAGGCACGTAACGGTGCAGTCAGCGCCAAGACAATCGACGAAAAGATAGCAGCAGAGAATCAATTATCTTCCGCTTTATCGGGATTGAAAATCACGTTGGAGGCTTATCCGGACCTGAAAGCAAACCAGAATTTCCTGCAACTGCAAGAAGAAGTATCCGATGTAGAGAATAAATTGGCTGCTGTACGCCGTTACTTTAACTCGGCCACGAAGGAATATAATAATGCGGTTCAGACATTCCCGTCCAATATCATAGCAGGTATGGCAGGTTTCCGCAGAGAAATCATGTTCGACCTAGGTACCAACGAACGTGCGAATCTGGAACAGGCCCCGAAGATCAGTTTCTAAAAACGAGCACGTATGCAGTACGTCGGAATCCAAACACAGCAGAGCCGGAACAATCGGCGCTCTGTTCTTCTGTTATTTCTATTTCCCTGCCTGGTAGCAGCATTGCTTTATCTGGCCTGCTATCTGCTGGCTGCTATGGGGCACGGTGAAAGCATGGAAGTAAGTATCCTGGAATTGGCTAATCCTCTTTTCATCAATGCCCTCCCCTATACGATGGGTGTCGTATTGATTTGGTTCCTGATAGCTTTCTGGGCGAATACGAGTATCATCAAAGCCGCCACAGGTGCCAAACCTCTCGACCGCAGAGAAAACAAACGTGTCTACAATCTGGTCGAGAACCTCTGCATGGCAAACGGAATGAAGGCTCCGAAAATCAATATCATCGACGACGATTCATTGAACGCTTTTGCCAGCGGTATCAACGACCGCACCTATACGGTCACTCTCTCGAAAGGGATTATTCAGAAGTTGAACGACGAAGAACTGGAAGCAGTCATCGCCCACGAACTGACTCACATCCGCAACAGGGATGTGCGCCTGCTGATCGTCTCGATTGTATTTGTCGGAATCTTCTCGATGCTGACGCAAATCACTTTCTATACTATTACGCACACGCGCATACGTAGCAACGGAAAAAACGGTGGAGGAGCTATCCTCATCATACTGATTGCCTTAGTAATAGCCGCTGTCGGTTACTTCTTTGCCAGTCTGATGCGCTTCGCCATTTCACGGAAGCGCGAATATATGGCAGATGCCGGTTCGGCGGAGATGACAAAGAATCCGTTGGCATTGGCAAGTGCCCTGCGCAAAATTTCCGATGATCCGGATATAGAAGCGGTAAAACGTGGGGATGTGGCGCAATTATTCATTCAGAATCCGGGCGACCAGTCGAAAAGTGCCCTCAGCGGACTTAGCGGCCTCTTTGCCACGCATCCCCCTATCGAGAAACGAATCTCCATTCTGGAACAGTTCTAAGGATTTCTGTTTAATTTTCATTAAAGAAAGCAGGGGGACTCCTTATTTTTAGTATATTTGAGTGTTATACATATATACACTAAACTGTAACTGATATGAAAACAAGAAAACAAATCCTTATGCTACTGCTGGTTATGCTAGCAGGAATCCCGACTCTTTCGGCACAGACCAAGAAGGAGAAGAAGGAACAGAAGAAAGAAGCTGTCAGACAGCTGATCGTATCAGAAGACTACAAGATAGACGTCAACACTGCTATGCCCATGCGCGGACGTTCTATACCTCTGACTTCACAATACTCACTGCAAATCAGAAATGATTCGGTATTCTCTTACCTCCCTTATTACGGACGTGCTTACAGCGTTCCTTACGGCGGAGGAAGCGGGCTGATATTCAACGCTCCCCTCAAAGAATACACGATGGATATGGATAAGAAGGGAAACGCCGTTATCAAATTCTCCGCCCGAAGTCCGGAAGACTTCTTTGAGTTCAGGGCGAAAGTGTTCCCCGACGGCACCACCAGCATCGATGTCACGATGCAGAACCGTCAGGCAATCAGCTACCGGGGAGAAGTGGATCTGGACAAGAAGTAAAATCTTCAAGAATTGCCGTCAGTCTCTTCACTACCTTTTAATATAGGAAGGCAAATGTGGTATTTCACGGCAAGGATGCGTGTAACAAATACCACCGATCCGCCAACGAGCTGACAGACATAAGATTCCATCCCTGCGGCATCGCACAGCCAGTAAGCGATGCCGCCTACTACACACGCCATCGCATAGATTTCTTTTCGGAAAATCAAGGGGATCTCATTGATAAAGACATCACGAATCACACCTCCTGCGGCACCTGTGATACTACCCATGATGATGGCTACCCAAAAAGGATAGCCCAAAGCGATACTTTTCCCCACACCGACCACCGTAAACAAAGCCAGTCCGATGGTATCGAATATAAAAAAGGTATTATTCAGACGGATCAGCCAGCGACCGAAACAGATCACCCAGATCAAGGCAAGTCCCGTACAGATCAAATAGATAGGGTTCGTCATCCATCCGGGCGTCACATCCAGCAGTACATCACGGATGGTACCGCCACCGATAGCGGTAGCAAGACCTACGACATAGGCTCCGAACCAGTCGAAACGCTTTGCCGAAGCCAGCCGGATACCACTAATAGCAAAGGCAAATGTGCCTATAAAATCAAGAATTTGAACGAATGTCGGCATATATTTGTTATTTTGTATGCAAAGTAACGAATAAATTCCGTAAGAAAATGTACTTTTGCTACACGAATTAGATAGAAACAATATGAAAATAACAATTGTTGCCGGGGCACGCCCCAATTTCATGAAAATAGCCCCTATCACACGCGCCATCGAAGCCGCAAGAGGGCTGGGTAAAAGCATCTCCTACCGTTTGGTGTACACAGGCAGACGGGACGATACAAGTCTGGATGCTTCCCTGTTTTCGGATCTCGACATGAAAGCTCCCGATGTCTACCTTGGAGTGGAAAGCAGTAACCCCACCAGTCTGGCAGCCGGAATCATGATCGCCTTCGAACAGGAGCTGACGGAAAATCCGGCACACGTCGTCCTGGTAGTGGATGATCTGACAGCAACCATGAGTTGCGCCATCGTAGCCAAGAAACAAGGAATCAAGGTAGCCCATCTGGTAGCCGGCACACGTTCCTTCGACATGAAGATGCCGAAGGAAGTAAACCGGATGATTACCGACGGAGTATCCGATTATCTGTTTACCGCCGGCATGGTGGCCAACCGAAATCTGAATCAGACAGGCACGGAAAGCGAAAACGTATATTACGTCGGCAACATTTTGGTAGATACCGTTCGTTTCAACCGGAACCGGCTGCTCAAACCGGTATGGTTCTCCGTGCTGGGACTTCAGGAGGGCAATTATCTCCTGCTCACCCTCAACCGACGTGTACTGCTCAACAACAAAGAGAACCTGCGGAAGTTGATGCAAACGATGATCGAAAAAGCTGCCGGTATGCCTATCGTAGCGCCCATGCACACTTACGTGCGCAATGCGATCAAAGACCTCGGCATAGAAGCCTCGAACCTTCATATCATGCCTCCGCAGAATTATCTTTTCTTCGGATATCTGATCAATAAAGCCAAAGGAATCATCACGGACTCCGGCAATGTAGCCGAAGAAGCTACGTTCCTCGGCATCCCCTGTATCACGCTCAACACGTATGCCGAACATCCGGAAACGTGGCGCGTGGGAACGAATGAACTGGTCGGCGAAGATCCGGCAGCACTCGCTCAGGCTATGGATACGCTGATGAAAGGTGAATGGAAGAAAGGCGAACTCCCCGAACGCTGGGACGGACGAACAGCCGAACGAATCGTACAAATATTAACAAGTAAATAACCGGAGTGGTTGAGCCGGACTCGATGATCAACGAGCCGGCTTAATAGCCAGACAGAAGTAGCCGACCACTATCAGGTTCGACAAGTGTTTCAGAAAGTTTCACGCCGAGGAAACCAAAGTTTCAAGGCGTAGAAACCAGAGTTTCAAGCAGTGGGAACTAGAGTTTCAAGGCATGAAACTTTTTGTTTCAACCGTTGAAACAGATTTTGGAACTACGGAAAAGAATCGGAGCATGCCGGTTCGCAAGATGTGGCATACGTTGAAAAGGGAAGTATAAAAAGACAAAAACAATCTGCCTCCTTCCATTGTTGAATGATATAAGCTTGTAAATAACAAAAAACGATGGGTAAAAAAAGTTATATACTCTATTTTACTCAGACTTATTTGTTAACTTTGCAGCCCTACTACGAACGTTATGATACAACGATATAACAAAATACTGATACTGCTCTTAGTCGTATTTGCAGTTTCAAATGCTTTTGCGCAGCAAATAAAGGGGGTTGTAACTGATTCAGTCACTCATGAACCACTAATGTATATCTCTGTCTACTACCAAGACAAGAGAGATATGGGTACTGTCACCAATATTGACGGAGAATATAAGCTCGACGCGCGGAGAAACGGAGGAACGCTCGTTTTCTCTTCCATCGGATATGTCACCAAAACCGTCAAAGTAGGCTCCGGAAATCAGACCGTCAATGTTAAACTCTCTCCGGACGATGTAATGCTCACCGAAGTAGTCGTAAAACCACAGAAAGAAAAATACTCCCGCAAGAATAATCCGGCAGTCGAATTCATGAAGAAAGTGATCGAACACAAAAAAGCACAAGTGCTCGAAGTGAACGATTACTACCAGTACGACAAGTACGAGAAAATGAAAATGTCGATCAACGACCTGACTCCGGAGAAACTGGAAAAGGGTATCTACAAGAAATACTCATTCCTCAAAGATCAGGTGGAAGTGTCGGAGACGACCAACAAACTGATTCTCCCTATCTCCGTACAGGAAACGGCCTCACAGACCATTTTCCGGAAAGACCCCGAAAGCAAAAAGACCATCATCAAAGGAAAGAACTCCAACGGTATCGAAGAGTTTTTCTCCACAGGAGACATGCTGGGGACTGTTCTGAAGGATGTTTTTGCCGATATCAACATCTATGATGATGACATCCGGCTGCTCCAACAACGCTTCGTAAGCCCTATCGGCAACAATGCCATCTCATTCTATAAATACTACCTGATGGATACGCTGATGGTGAACAAGCGCGAATGCGTACATCTGACGTTCGTACCGCAGAACTCACAGGATTTCGGATTTACAGGCCATCTTTATGTGCTGAAAGATTCGACCTATGCCGTTCAGAAGTGTACGATGAACCTGCCTAAAAAGAGTGGTGTCAACTTTGTCAACCGCATGGACATCGTGCAGCAGTACGAGCAGCTTCCCAACGGGAACTGGGTATTGGCGGATGACGACATGACGGTAGACCTTTCATGGAGTTCCAACAAAACCTCGGGAGGGTTACAGGTAGAACGAACGACTAAATACAGCAATTATAAGTTTGATCCGATAGAACAGCGGTTGTTCCGTTTGAAAGGTCCTGTGATCAAGGAGGCCGACATGCTTTCGAAGAGTGACGAATACTGGGCGAGTGTACGCCAGGTGCCGTTGACCAGAAAGGAAAGCAATATGGATGTATTCGTCAACCGTCTGGAACAGATTCCGGGATTCAAATATATCATCTTCGGTGCGAAAGCATTGATCGAGAACTTTGTGGAAACAGGCAGCAAAGAGCATAAGAGCAAAGTGGATATCGGTCCTATCAACACCATGATTTCAAGCAACTACATCGACGGAACCCGTTTCCGCCTGAGTGGTATGACTACTGCCCATTTTGACAAGCATTGGTTCCTGAGCGGATACGGAGCTTATGGTCTGAAAGACGAAAAGTGGAAATATAGCGGAACGCTGACTTATTCTTTCAACAAACGAGATTATGTAGTATGGGAGTTTCCCAAACATTTTATATCTGCAACGTACAGTTATGATGTAATGTCGCCGATGGACAAGTTCCTGTTTACGGACAAAGACAACATCTTCCTTTCGATGAAAACGACAACGGTAGACCAGATGTCATATATGCGTGATGCTACCATCAACTACGAACTCGAAACGCTGACGGGATTCGGAGTGAAAGCCATGCTCCGCCATCGAAATGACGAGCCTACCGGAAAACTGGAATATCTGCGGAATGACGCTGCACAAACCCGTGTGCATGACATCACGACTTCCGAAGCGAGTGTGACACTGCGTTATGCTCCGGGAGAATCTTTCGTCAACTCCAAGCAGCGCCGTGTTCCGGTGTCGCTGGACGCTCCTATCTTCACGCTGACTCATGCCATGGGCTTCAAAGGCGTGCTGGGCGGAGAATACAACTTCAACCGCACGGAAGCAAGCATCTGGAAACGTTTCTGGCTTCCCGCTTCGTGGGGAAAGATAGACTGTAGCGTAAAAGCAGGGGCAGAATGGAATGTCGTACCTTTCCCGCTATTGATTCTGCCGGAAGCCAACTTGTCATATATCACTCAACGTGAGACATTTTCCCTGATCAACAATATGGAATTCCTGAACGACCGTTATGCGTCCATGTCACTTTCTTATGACATGAACGGAAAGTTGTTCAACCGCATCCCGCTGATCAAGAATCTGAAATGGAGAGAAATGTTCCGTATCCGCGCATTGTGGGGGACATTGACCGACAAAAACAATCCATTCAAGAGCAGCAACCCCGACCTCTTCCGTTTCCCGACACGCGACGGTAAATTCACCAGTTTCGTGATGGACCCGAAGGTGCCGTATATCGAAGGAAGTATAGGTATCTACAACATTTTCAAGTTGCTGCACGTTGAATATGTACATCGTTTCACCTACCGTGACAATCCGGGTATCAACAAGAACGGTATTCGTTTCATGGTATTAATGGTATTCTAAGACTATGCAACCTTTAGCAGAACGGTTACGACCAAAGACATTGGATGATTATATCGGTCAGAAACATTTAGTTGGACCGGGGGCTATCCTGCGCAAGATGATTGATGCAGGACGTATTTCTTCGTTTATCCTCTGGGGACCTCCCGGAGTGGGAAAAACCACATTGGCACAGATTATCGCCAATAAACTGGAAACTCCGTTTTATACGCTGAGTGCCGTGACTTCAGGCGTCAAAGATGTGCGCGAAGTGATAGAGCGTGCCAAGAGCAACCGCTTTTTCTCGCAATCCAGTCCGATCTTGTTTATCGATGAAATCCATCGTTTCAGCAAGTCGCAACAGGATTCTTTGTTGGGAGCTGTGGAAAACGGTACGGTGACGCTGATAGGCGCAACGACCGAGAATCCATCATTCGAAGTGATCCGCCCTCTCCTCTCCCGTTGCCAGCTTTATGTGCTCAAATCTTTGGAAAAGGAAGATTTGCTCGAACTTCTGCAACGTGCCATCACCACCGACACCATACTGAAAGAACGGAAAATCGAACTCAAAGAAACGACAGCCATGCTGCGCTTCTCCGGCGGAGACGCCCGTAAACTGCTCAATATACTTGAACTTGTAGTGGAATCGGACACAGAGGAAACGGTTGTCATCACCGATGACATGGTGACCGAACGTCTGCAACAGAATCCGTTGGCTTACGACAAGGACGGGGAAATGCATTATGACATCATTTCCGCTTTTATCAAGTCTATCCGTGGCAGTGATCCGGACGGGGCTATTTACTGGCTCGCCCGCATGGTAGAAGGTGGTGAAGACCCTGCTTTCATCGCGCGGAGACTCGTTATCTCTGCCGCCGAAGATATAGGTCTGGCCAATCCGAACGCATTGCTGCTGGCGAATGCCTGCTTTGAAACTCTGATGAAAATCGGTTGGCCCGAAGGGCGCATCCCTTTGGCGGAAACAACGATCTATCTGGCAACGAGTCCTAAAAGCAATTCGGCATACAGTGCCATTAACGATGCATTAGAGCTGGTACGTTCCACCGGAAACTTGCCTGTACCTCTGCATTTACGCAATGCTCCCACCAAGCTGATGAAGCAACTGGGATATGGACAAGAATACAAGTACGCCCACAGCTACGAAGGCAACTTCGTGAAGCAACAATTCTTGCCGGACGAGCTGAAAGAAAAACGAATATGGCAACCTCAGAACAATGCCGCCGAACAGAAGCATGCAGAACGGATGCAGCAGTTATGGGGAGAAAGGTTTAAATAAGTATTAGGTATTAAGTATTAGGTATTAGCCGTAGCCGTGAAAGAAAATTTATTAAAAGAGAAGTCTACCAAATTTGCAATTCGAATAATTAATCTATATAAGTATTTAAGAGATTGCAAGAAAGAAACAATTCTATCAAAACAGATATTACGTAGTGGAACTTCTATCGGTGCTAATATTAGAGAAGCTATTTATGCAGAATCACATCTTGACTTTATACACAAATACTCTATTTCTCAAAAGGAATGTTCTGAAACAGAATATTGGCTATATTTACTTCAGCAAACAGAATATATAAGCGATGAACAATATGAATCTATTAATACTGACTGTCTGGAAATTCTTAAATTACTGACAGCCACAATTGTAAAACTAAAAAATAATGGGAATGCCCCATAATATTTATTACTTATTACTTATTACTTATTATGAAAATAGTAGTTTTAGACGGCTTTGCCGCCAATCCCGGTGATTTATCATGGGAAGGTTTGAAAGCTCTCGGAGAATGTACCATTTATGACCGTACTGTCCCCGAAGAAGTATTGGAACGCGCAGCCGGAGCTGAAGTGATTCTGACGAATAAAGTAATCATCAACGCCGATCACATGGCTGCCTTGCCCGAACTGAAGTATATCGGTGTGCTTGCTACGGGATACAACGTAGTGGATACGGCAGCAGCCAAAGAACGTGGTATTATTGTAACTAATATCCCTGCATATAGCACAGCTTCCGTTGCACAAATGGTATTTGCGCACATTCTTAATATCTGCCAGCAAGTACAACATCATTCGGAAGAAGTCCACAAAGGCCGTTGGACCAATAACAAGGATTTCTGTTTTTGGGATACTCCGTTGATAGAATTGCGGGATAAGAAAATCGGTCTTGTCGGATTGGGAAATACAGGATATACTACTGCTCGCGTTGCCATCGGTTTCGGTATGCAGGTATATGCTTTAACTTCAAAGTCTCACTTCCAGTTGCCACCGGAAATCAAGAAGATGGATTTGGATCAGTTGTTTAGCGAGTGTGATATTATCAGTCTGCACTGCCCGCTCACTCCGGAAACTCACGAATTAGTGAACGCACGCCGTCTTGCCATGATGAAGCCGAATGCTATCTTGATTAATACGGGTCGTGGCCCATTGATCAACGAACAAGACCTTGCGGATGCTTTGAATAGTGGTAAGATTTATGCTGCCGGAGTAGATGTACTTTCTTCGGAACCTCCTCGTGCAGACAATCCGTTGCTGACTGCAAAGAACTGCTACATTACTCCGCATATCGCATGGGCAAGCACAGAAGCTCGTGAACGTCTGATGAATATTGCCATTAGCAATCTACAGGCTTATATCTCCGGAACACCGGAAAATGTAGTGAATAAATAGGATTGCCAAGAGAGTAGCTAATCCTAAGAGGATATGTCGAAACCCTCATAGATTAAAGATCATCCTCGCCACAGATAGTTGTAGCGAGGATGATTTCGTTAAAAGGGGAGTTTGACACATCCTCTTCTTTTAATGTCTATCGAAATTACCTTAATAGGAATGTCCTCCTTCATCCATCTCCTTCTCCGTAATCTTATGGCGGTCGATACTACGCCATGCATAGAATATGTAAGCTATCACAAACGGAACAAGAATAGAAACATATGCCATAGTCTTCAGCGTAAATTCACTCGAACAGCTGTTAGCCAATGTCAGCGAACTTTGCAAGTCCGTATATGAAGGATAATAAGCAGTGTTATTATATCCGGCTACGAGTAACAAAGCCAGAACTGTCAGCACCGTACCTATCCCTGCAAACCAGATTCCTTTGTCGAAAGTCTTTTTCAGAACCGTCTTGCCGATTCCAAAAAGTACCAATACTACACCTATCAGGAAGATGATCAGAACTACCGGCATTTCTATAAAGTTGATAAAGTACTTATAAGGCTGCATATAAACCTCCAATGTATCCGGATTGACTGCAAATCCGTCAGAAACCAATGTACGGATTACAAATGCCAAAAAGAATACAAGGAAGAAAATAGTATTATTCAATACTGCACGGCGACACTTATCAGTCAGTTCCTTATCCGCTATACTATTAATGAAATAGAGCGAACCCAACACACGCGCCAAAAAGAATACAGCCAGTCCGAGAATAACATTCCAGATATTAGTCAACGCGTCCAGTCCGTGCCATCCATTCCCCCAATGACTGATAACCGGCATAATCGTATCCGTCATATTCGCCTTATTGATATAGAAATCAGAACCGGTGAAGAAAGTAGCAACTGCTCCACCCAGCAACAGAGGTCCTACTACCCCATTAATTACCAAGAAAGTCTGATAGGTCTTTTTACCCAGCAAATTCCCTGCCTTGCTCTGGAACTCGTAACTCACAGCCTGCAACACAAAACTGAAAAGAATAATCATCCAAAGCCAGTAAGCCCCACCGAAACTGGTACTGTAAAACAACGGGAACGAAGCAAAGAAAGCACCTCCGAACGTCACCAGCGTAGTAAACGTAAACTCCCACTTGCGTCCGGTAGAGTTCACCATCATCTTACGATGTTCCTCCGTCTTACCCAAACAGAACAACAAAGAATTTCCTCCCTGCACAAATAATAAAAATACAAGTATGGCCCCCAGCAAGGAAACGACCAGCCACCAATATTGTTGTAGAAATATATACATAATATGTAAGTATTAAGTTTTAAGTATTAAGTATTAGCTCAAGTAATAAGCAATATATAGTATCAAGTAATAAGTAATAGATAATAAGTAATAACGTCAACCATGATGACAAATCAGCCAGCAGCTACGATTAATACTTAATACTTATTACTTAATACCTATTACCTATTACTTATCTCTTCTTCCGGTCCTTTCTTAATCGCCTTCACCATAATCCCTATCTCCGCAATCAGCATTACGGTAAACAAGATCAGGAAGATAAAGAAAGTAGCCTGAACGGAGCCTACATCCAATTTAGAGATAGCCGCCGATGTAGGAAGCATATCGCGGATAGCCCAAGGCTGACGACCGCATTCGGCAACCACCCATCCTGCCTGTCCGGCAATGTAAGCCAAAGGAATGGTCAGCAGAGCGATCCAATGCATCCAGCGCATCTTACTCAAATCTTTCTTATATATAAAGAAGAGCACAACGATGAAGAAAAGGATAAAATATCCGCCCAGGATAACCATTATACGGAAAGCGTAGAAGTTCAGAGGAACATTCGGAACCAGCTGATTCACATCTTTAATATATCCGTATCCGAAGTATGGCATATTCTCCTGCAAAACCTGATAGGCAACAGCGGCATCTTCCTCGTGCCCGGCGCTCTTCGCTGCACGATAAGCAGCCAGCGCTCCGATAGCGGTCTTACCCCGCTCTATCTTTTCGGCTGCCGACAAAGCAGTCGTACCGTCTTTCAGCTGATAGCCGCCTTCGATAATATTGGTAATTCCGGGGACATACCCGTCCACATCCCGCTCGGCAAGGAACGAAAGCATACTGGGTATCTCAATCCGGAACAGGAAAGGGTCTTTCCCATCATTGTAAGTCTTCTTTTCGGGGTTCAGCATTCCTATTCCCACCAGACCTACATTGGTTCCTCCTTCATAAAGTCCCTCTACAGCCGCCAGTTTCATCGGTTGGGTCTGTGCAATCTGATAGCCGGAACCATCGCCCGTCCATACAGCCAGCAGTGAAGAGACAAGCCCGAAGATAGCACCGATCTTTATGCTTGCAAGCGCAAACTCGCGATTACGTTTCTTCAGCAGAAACCAACAACTGATTCCTACAACGAACACGCCACCAAGTACCCATCCGGACAATACCGTATGAAAGAACTTGTTGACCGCTACAGGCGAAGTTGCCACCGCCCAGAAATCAACCATCTCATTACGCACTGTATCGGGATTGAACTCCATACCTACCGGATGCTGCATCCATGCGTTTGCTACGAGAATCCACCAAGCGGAGATCGTAGCCCCCAGACCAGTCAGCCAGGTAGAAGCAAGGTGGAAGCGTTTGCTCACCTTATCCCATCCGAAGAACATGACAGCGATAAACGTGGCTTCCATAAAGAACGCCAGAATACCTTCAATAGCAAGCGGTGCACCGAAAATATCACCTACAAACCAAGAATAATTACTCCAGTTCGTACCAAACTCAAACTCCAGGATCAATCCTGTCGCTACACCAATGGCGAAGTTGATACCGAAAAGTTTCATCCAGAACTTGGCTGTCCGCTTCCAAAATTCATTGCCTGTTTTATAATACAACGTCTCCATTATTCCCATCACCACAGCCAGTCCGAGGGTGAGCGGAACGAAAATCCAGTGGTACATGGCTGTCATCGCAAATTGGGCTCTCGACCAATCGATCAGCGAGGTGTCAATACTTTCAATCATAATCTTATGTAGTTTAAGAGTTAAAAATCAGTGGTTTTCTCCGGAAGTGCACGCTGTATCAGCTCATTTCCCACATACGTACCCTTGTCGGCATCTGTAGGATGATCGCCGAGAAAGTCGGGAAAGAAGAAAATTTTGAGGATGAAGAACATAATGAATAATTTCACTAAGATAATAAGCCACAAAGTACGACCTAACGTCATACTACGGAAACCCTCCAAATAAAAGTTCCATATTGCAAGCAGTGTATTCTTCATAAGCTGACCTTAGAATTTGTAATGAGTACAAATATACAATTTTTATAATTAAAACAAACAAGTAAGGCAAAATGTTGCATGATTTGTATGGTTTTTCTCAAAAAACCTGCCTATCGACAGAAAAAAAACATTTAACGGCGAAAAAGCGCCATCTGTCTATCGCTTTTGCAGCTAATATAATATGTACGTACCTTCGTTCCAGTAAATCAATAGACATATAAAAATATGATAAATGTAAGAAGATTGACAGTGATAGCATTTCTTGGAGCGGGTCTGCTGCCCGGTATATCCGCCCAGGAATCTTCTGTGCAGACAGCCGCCCAGAGCGAGATGAATCTCCCCGCCCAATGGGATTTACAGTCGTGCATCGACTATGCGTTGCAACAGAACATTACGATTCGCAAAAACCGGGTGAATGCGGAAAGTACACAGATCGATGTGAAGACAGCCAAAGCTGCCCTGTTCCCCAGTCTGTCGTTCTCAACGAGCCAGAACATGGTGAACCGTCCGTATCAGGAATCAAGCAGAACGATCAGCGGAAGCGAGGTGATCGAGACAACCAGCAAGACCAGTTACAATGGCAATTATGGTCTGAATGCTTCGTGGACCATTTATAATGGTAGCAAGCGACTGAACACCATCAAACAGGAGAAGCTGAACAATCAGGCAGCCAATCTGGATGTAGAAACGTCCGAGAATAGTATTCAGGAATCCATTGCTCAGATTTACATTCAGATTCTCTATGCAGCGGAGTCCGTCAAGGTTAATGAAAACACGCTGCAAGTTTCCATTGCGCAACGCGACCGCGGACAGGAACTTCTGAATGCCGGAAGCATTGCCAAAAGTGATCTGGCACAACTGGAAGCTCAAGTCAGCACCGACCGTTATCAATTAGTAACAGCGCAAGCCACTCTGCAGGACTACAAATTACAACTGAAACAACTGCTCGAATTGGATGGGGAGAATGAAATGAATGTCTATCTCCCCGCCCTGTCCGACGAAAACGTACTGTTGCCATTGCCCACCAAGAAAGATGTGTATATGAGCGCGCTCACCCTCCGTCCGGAAATCGAGGCGAGCAAACTGAGCGTAGAGGCTTCGGAACTGGGTATCGATATCGCCAAAGCGGGATATCTCCCCACCATCAGTCTGAGTGCAGGTATCGGAACGAACCACACCAGCGGCAGTGACTTCACCTTCGGAGAACAGGTAAAGAACGGATGGAACAACTCCATCGGAGTTTCTGTCAGCGTTCCTATCTTCAATAACCGTCAGACCAAGAGTGCCGTGCAGAAAGCGAAGTTACAGCGCGAAACAAGTCTGCTGTCGCTGCTCGACGAACAGAAAACACTGTATAAGACCATCGAAGGACTCTGGCTGGATGCGAACAGTGCGCAGCAACGTTATGCGGCAGCGAACGAGAAGCTGAAAAGTACACAGATCAGCTACGACCTAATCAGCGAACAGTTCAATCTGGGCATGAAGAATACAGTAGAGTTGCTGACGGAAAAGAACAACTTGCTACAAGCACAGCAGGAGCAGCTTCAAGCCAAATACATGGCGATACTGAACACTCAGTTGCTGAAGTTCTATCAGGGAGACAAACTGGCATTATAAGCCTTCTTCCTTACTAAAAGCGGAATATAAATAAGTAAAACAGAATATAGAATGAAAACGAAAAAGATTATCCTGATCGCTGTAGCAGTTGCCGTAGTAGTGGGCGGAGGAATCTGGTTCTTTACAGGTTCTCCGGCAAAGCACAAGGTGATGTATGCCAGTGCGACTGTCAGTAAAGGCGATATCTCCAATTCGGTGACTGCCACCGGAACAATCGAACCGGTGATAGAAGTAGAAGTCGGTACGCAGGTATCCGGTATCATCGACAAAATTTATGTAGATTACAACTCGGTAGTAACCAAAGGACAGCTGATTGCCGAGATGGACCGTGTCACTTTACAGAGTGAACTGGCATCCCAGCAGGCAACTTACGATGGTGCCAAAGCCGAATTTGAATATCAGAAGAAGAACTACGAACGTAGCAAGGGATTGCACGATAAGTCATTGATCAGCGATACTGACTACGAGCAGGCTCTCTATAATTATCAGAAGGCCAAGAGCGCTTTCGACAGCAGCAAGGCATCTCTGGCAAAGGCAGAACGTAACCTGTCATATGCTACGATTACTTCTCCGATAGACGGAGTTGTCATCAGCCGCGATGTAGAAGCCGGACAGACCGTAGCTTCCGGGTTCGAAACTCCTACCCTCTTCACCATTGCGGCCGACCTGACACAGATGCAGGTAGTGGCAGACGTGGATGAAGCAGATATAGGCGGTATTGAAGAAGGCCAGCGCGCCAGCTTTACTGTCGATGCTTATCCAAATGATGTGTTTGACGGAGTCGTGACACAGATTCGTCTGGGAGATGCAAGCAGTAGCAGCAGCGCCAGTTCAAGTACCAGCACGGTAGTCACTTATGAAGTAGTGATCTCTGCTCCGAATCCGGACTTGAAGCTGAAACCGCGTCTGACAGCCAATGTGACTATCTTTATCCTTGATAAGAAAGATGTATTGTCTGTCCCCAACAGAGCTTTGCGTTTCACCCCCGAAGCACCGTTGATCGGTAAGAATGATATCGTGAAAGATTGCGAAGGCGAACATAAGGTATGGACGCGCGAAGGAACCACCTTTACGGCCCATCCGGTAGAAATCGGAATCAGTAACGGTATTTCCACAGAGATCATCAGTGGTGTTGCCGAAGGAACCAAAGTCGTCACGGAAGCCACTATCGGTGCTATGCCGGACGAGAATATGAATAGAGAACCGGGGCAGGGAAACGGAGAAAGAAGCCCGTTCATGCCAGGCCCTCCGGGAAACAACAAAAAGAAAAGCAACAAGTAGCCAAGTATGAAAAAAGTAATTGAACTTCAAAATATCAAACGAGACTTTCAGGTGGGAGAAGAAACCGTCCATGCGTTACGGGGCGTTTCGTTCACCATCAACGAAGGTGAGTTTGTGACCATCATGGGTACTTCCGGTTCGGGAAAGTCCACACTGCTCAACACGTTGGGCTGTCTGGACACTCCTACCAGCGGGGAGTATCTGCTCGATGACATCTCCGTGCGCACCATGAGCAAGCCTCAGCGTGCCGTACTGAGAAACCGGAAAATCGGCTTCGTCTTCCAAAGCTACAACTTGCTGCCCAAGACGACGGCTGTGGAAAACGTAGAGTTACCGCTGATGTACAACTCATCAGTGAGCGCTTCCGAACGTCGCCGGCGTGCCGTCGAAGCGTTGCAGGCGGTAGGTCTGGGC
>NZ_QTLF01000027.1:0-64089 GCF_003434395.1 Bacteroides sp. AM23-12 | reverse complement strand
TCCGGTAGAAATACCAGAAGGGCTTTATTGTTTTGGATACTTTCGGATTTAAGACTGGAGAGGATTTATTGATTATACATATTTCTCTCAATTATTAAACTTGGCGGACTTCTTTAAAACGTATGTACGCCTAACTACTTTTAACACATAAAATCACAAACTGCGAGAACAAAACACTTTGTACGTTGTTTCAATAATAGAGTTAAACTTTTATGCTTAAATGATGTGAATAACGACAAACGGATATATTTAATTGCTACATTTGTCGCCGAAATACGAGAATTCGATATAAACAACTAAAATAAATATCATGAAAGGTTCTGTGAGATTCATATTAGCGATTGTTCTGCTGATGCTATCATATAGCATAGGTGGAAATGCTATGAATATCACTTCATGTATTTCTCAGAACGAATGCTCTTGTCAGTTGTCTGAATCAACTTCCGATACGAATTCTAATTCTTCATTTAAGACTCGTTCGCTGGGGTATGACAGATCATCCCAGTCTTTGTCTATTTCTGACGTAGAATTAGGCTTTAAATCAGTAACAGAAACATCTTCTAATAATTATCGTCTGCGTAGAATCATTGAATCCAATGATTTCTTTAAAGACGTTATGTATAAGTTCTTCTTGTTAAGAGAAAACTCACTTGTATTAGATCAAAGTAAATCCTATTATTCGGATAAGGATCCACATTACTCCATTATCTGTAGCGACTACTACGTGTTCGCTCTAAGACGTATCCTTATTTAATTACTTATCCCATCTTATTTACTTTTTCGTACCCTGTATGAAGCTGTGTGACTTTCATTCTTGAAAAGTCACAGGGTCTATAGCGCAGTGTATCTAATCATTTGAAAATTTTCTAAATAACTAAAATTAATATCTTAACAAAAAAACTTATTATGGAAACTACTAAAAAGTCTCAGATTGTAGGTATAAAGAATGCCGGTATCGTAATCATCTGCTGTTTCATTGTAGCAGTGTGTATTTTTCAGTTCCTGTTGGGAAATCCGTCTAACTTTATGAACAATGATCCTAACAACCATCCATTGAACATGTTGGGTACCATTTACAAAGGTGGTGTGATTGTGCCTGTTATTCAGACACTGTTGTTAACTGTACTCGCTTTGAGTATTGAACGCTTTTTTGCTCTTCGTTCTGCTTTCGGTAAAGGCTCGTTGGCTAAATTTGTAGCTAACATTAAAGAAGCTCTGGCTGCCGGTGACCTTAAGAAAGCACAAGAGATTTGTGACAAACAACGCGGTTCTGTTGCCAATGTAGTTACTGCTACTTTGCGCAAGTATGAAGAAATGGAAAAGAACACTGCTTTGCCTAAAGAACAAAAGCTGCTGGCTATCCAGAAAGAACTGGAAGAAGCAACTGCTCTGGAAATGCCTATGATGCAGCAGAATCTTCCGATTATCGCTACAATTACTACTTTGGGTACATTGATGGGATTGCTCGGTACTGTAATCGGTATGATCCGTTCATTTGCCGCATTGTCCGCCGGTGGTGGTGCCGACTCTATGGCTTTGTCACAAGGTATCTCTGAAGCCTTGATCAATACGGCTTTCGGTATCTTGACAGGTGCGCTGGCTGTTATTTCTTACAACTACTTCACTAACAAAATTGACAAATTGACTTACGGACTCGACGAAGTCGGATTCTCTATCGTGCAGACTTTTGCAGCTACTCATTAATTTGGCGAACCCTTTAAAATCTATTAATCATGGGTAGAGCGAAAATTAAAAAGAAAGATACGTTCATAGATATGACCGCTATGAGTGACGTAACTGTATTGCTTCTGACTTTCTTTATGTTGACATCAACATTTGTGAAGAAGGAGCCGGTGCAGGTTACCACTCCAGCCTCCGTATCGGAAATCAAGATTCCGGAGACAGATGTACTCCAGATTCTGGTTGACCAGGAAGGAAAAATATTTATGAGTCTCGACAAGCAGCAGGATATGCAGGCTGTCTTGGAGAGTATGGGTGAAGAGTATGGCATCAAGTTCACTCCGGAACAGGCAAAGAGGTTCACAGTGGCTTCTACGTTTGGAGTGCCTATCAGAAGTATGCAGAAATTCCTTGACCTCCCGGAAGATCAACGGGACAAAATTCTGAAGAATGAAGGAATTCCTTGTGATAGTACCGATAATCAGTTCAAGTCGTGGGTACGTAATGCACGTGCCGCCAATGCTGATCTGCGAATTGCTATTAAAGCGGACGCTTCAACTCCATACTCAGTGATAAAGAACGTAATGAACTCACTTCAGGATTTGCGGGAAAATCGGTATAATCTGATTACTTCTCTCAAAGCAGAATCTGAAAATTAAAAGGGAGGAAAGACAATGAGTGCTGAAGTACAAGAGAGCAGCGGAAAAAGAGGAAAAGGCAAGCAGAAGAAAATGACTGTCCGGGTAGACTTTACCCCGATGGTGGATATGAACATGTTGCTGATTACTTTCTTTATGCTTTGTACCACGCTGAGCAAGCCTCAGACGATGGAAATAAGCATGCCGAGCAATGACAAGGATATAACTGAACAACAAAAGAGTATGGTGAAAGCCTCTCAGGCAATTACATTATTGCTGGGAGCCGATAACAAGCTCTATTACTATGAGGGAGAGCCTAACTACAAGGATTACACCTCATTGAAAGAGACTAGTTACGGGGCAAACGGGTTACGTGCCGTACTTCTTCAGAAAAATGCTGCAGCTGTCAATCAGGTAAGAGCTTTGAAACAACAGAAGCTCGATCTGAAGATAACAGATGACGAATACAAAAAGAAGGTTTCCGAAATAAAAAGCGGAAAAAATACGCCGACCGTCATTATCAAGGCGACGGATGATGCTTCTTATATGAATCTGATTGATGCATTGGACGAGATGCAGATATGTAATATAGGTAAATATGTGATAACGGATATTGCCGAAGCTGATGAGTTCCTGATTAAGAATTATGATGCTAAGGGAGAACTGTCACAGAACTTGGCCGATAAATGATGTAACACCTAAAAAAAGAAAGTAAAATGGCAAAATTAGATTTAGCTTCTTCGGAATGGTGTCAGCTGATTTTTGAAGGCAAGAATCAAGCGTACGGCGCATATAGAATGCGTGCCAATTCACCCAGACGGCATACTATTGCAATGCTGATTGTGGTGGCGATAGCAATCGTTGGATTTACTATCCCTACGCTGCTTAAGTTGGCAACCCCGGAGCAAAAGGAAGTAATGACAGAGGTAACAACTTTGTCGAAATTGGCAGAACCGGAAATCAAACAGGAAGAGATGAAACGGGTAGAACCGGTTGCACCTCCCCCTCCTGCATTGAAGAGTTCTATTAAGTTTACTGCCCCTGTCATCAAGAAAGATGAAGAGGTGCACGAAGACGATGAGATCAAGAGTCAGGAAGAATTGACTTCTACCAAAGTGGCAATCTCCATTGCCGACGTAAAAGGTAATGACGAAGCCAACGGAGCCGATATTGCTGACCTGAAGCAAGTGGTGACACAGGCTGCAGAACCGGAAAAAGTATTTGATATGGTAGAGCAGATGCCGACCTTCCCCGGTGGACAGCAGGAACTGATGTCATACCTTGGAAAAAATATCAAGTATCCGACAATTGCACAGGAGAATGGAACACAAGGTCGCGTTATTATCCAGTTTGTGGTAGAGCGTGACGGTACTATCACCGACGTGCACGTAGCTCGTGGTGTAGACCCTTACTTGGATAAAGAAGCCGTGCGTGTGGTACAAAGTATGCCGAAATGGATTCCTGGTAAACAAAATGGTAAAGCGGTACGTGTGAAATTCACCGTTCCGGTAATGTTTAGATTACAGTAAGATGATGAAGAGACAATTTTGGCTGGTAGGAATCGTTTTGTTGGCGGTGTTGAGTGCTTGCCGTTCCAAATCGGATGGACCGACGGATACGTATTCGTCTGGGGTGATATCTATTGCGGCGGATGAAAGTTTTGAGCCTATTATACAGGAAGAGATAGATGTGTTTGAAAGTCTGTATCCTTTGGCCGGAATTGTTCCTCGCTACACGACGGAAGTCGAGGCTATTAATTTACTTCTGAAAGACAGTGTCCGGTTGGCTATTGCAACCCGGACATTGACTGAGGAAGAAATGAATTCCTTTCACAGCCGCAAGTTCTTTCCCCGCGAGATTAAGCTGGCTACAGATGGTCTGGCATTAATCGTCAACCGGGACAATCCGGATTCTTTGTTGACCGTACGGGATTTCAGCCGCATCCTCACTGGTGAGGCGAAAGACTGGAAGGATATAAATCCGAACTCCCGCCTGAAGAGTATTCAGGTGGTGTTCGATAATAAAAACTCCAGCACTGTACGCTATACAATGGATTCTATCTGTGGTGGAAAACCACTGGCTACTGACAATGTCAGTGCCTTGAAGACCAATCAGCAGGTGATAAAGTATGTAGCAGAGAACCCCGGAGCAATGGGAGTCATTGGTGTGAACTGGCTGGGCAACCGCAGCGACACCACCAACCTTTCTTTCACCGAGGAAATCAGAGTAATGGCAGTGAGTGCGGAGGATGTAGCTACTCCTGCTAACAGTTATAAGCCTTATCAGGCTTACCTGTATTATGGTAACTATCCATTGGCACGACCCATTTACGCATTACTGAATGATCCTCGCAGTGCGCTGCCTTGGGGATTCGCTTCTTTTATGACATCCGACAAAGGGCAGCGGATTATATTAAAATCTGGACTTGTTCCGGCTACTCAGCCAGTGCGTATTGTCCATGTGAAAGACGAATAATAACTAAAATTAGAGACTATCATGAAAAGAGTACAAATGTTTTTAGCTGGAGCGTTTATAGCAGTTGGGTCGCTCTATGCGCAATCATCTGATGCCGAATGGCAGGCAGGAGTTGCAAAATTGAAAGAAACCATTCAGACGAATCCGGCTCAGGCCAATGAGGAAGCTGAACAGTTGATAAAAGGAAAGAATAAAAAGAATGTGGAACTTCTGGTGGCTATCGGCGAGGTATATCTGAAAGCCGGAAAACTTCCGGAAGCACAGGAGTATGCTGCTCTTGCCAAAAAAGTGAATGGCAAATCGGCTCTTGCCTCCGTACTGGAGGGAGACATCGCCTTTGAGCAGAAAAACGCCGGTCTGGCATCTCAGAAATATGAAGAAGCTATCTATTTCGATCCGAGTTGCACAGAAGCATATCTGAGATATGCGGATATTTATAAATCAGCCAATGCTGCTCTGGCCATTGAAAAACTGGAACAGCTGAAAGCCCAGGAACCGTCCAACACAGCCGTAGATAAGAAACTTGCCGAAATCTATTATTTGAAGAATGATTTTAGTAAAGCCGCCGAAGCTTATTCGCGTTTTGCGATGGGACCGACAGCGACAGAAGAGGATTTAGTGAAATATGCATTTGCCCTCTTCCTGAACCATGACTTCGAGAAGTCACTTGAAGTGGCGAATATGGGATTGAAAAAGAATGCGCGTCACGCGGCGTTCAATCGTCTGGCAATGTATAATTATACAGACCTGAAGCGCTTTGATGAAGCAATAAAAGCGGCGGATGCTTTTTTTACCGAATCGGACAAGGCTGATTATTCATATCTTGACTATATGTATTACGGGCATTTGCTCGAAGCTCTGAAGAAATATGATGAAGCTGTAGGACAATATGAGAAAGCCATACAATTAGATCCGACAAAGACGGACTTATACAAAAATATCTCTTCTGCTTATGAACAGAAGAATGATTATAAAAAAGCAATCAGTGCTTACCAGAAATATTATACATCCCTTGATAAAGAACATCAGACTCCGGATTTACAATTCCAGTTTGGCAGACTTTATTATGGTGCAGGTACGCAGACTGATTCGCTGACAATCAATGCTGAAGAACGCAAGCAGGCTTTGATGGCTGCTGATTCTGTTTTCCATTCCATCGCAGAAGCAGCACCGGACAGCTACCTGGGTAATTTTTGGAGGGCACGTGCCAATTCCGCACTTGACCCTGAAACGACTCTTGGACTGGCGAAGCCTTTCTATGAGGAGGTAGCCACCCTGCTGGAAAGCAAGAATGATCCTCATTATAATTCAGCTTTGATTGAGTGCTACAGTTATCTTGGATATTACTACTTGTTGGCTATTGAAAATCCGGCACTGAAAGCGGAAGCAATGGCGAATAAAGAAAAATCGAAGGAGTATTGGAGCAAAATTCTGGCTATAGACTCCACTAATGCTACTGCTAAAAGGGCATTGGATGGCATCAAATAGTGAATAATTTTAGTTGTTTGTCGTGACAGGAGGAGTGGAGAGTGATCTTAGCTCCTCCTTTTTTATTGTTACGTTTAGCTGTTTTTCAGTCTGTTACATTCCTTTGGTAAGCGTAAAGCAGTCGATGTCCGGTGCCCAGTTGTAGCTGTTGCCCATACGGATATGATTGTAACCGGCTTTCAGATCAACGGGGATTGTGACTTGATTGTGCTTGTCATCTTCTCCCAGTGAATCGATTTTGGTTACGATGCCGTTGACATCTATCTCCAGTTGTCTTCCTTTGCCGAATGAATAATGAACCGTCATTTGGTAACGTCCGCCGTCTGCGCTGTATACTTCCGGCCATTCTGCGTAATTCTCTGGTTGTCCGCCCAAGAAACCTACTTTCATTTTTCCGGAAGCTTCCTGATCGGCGGCATATATGATGCCTTTCGGATTTTTGCCGAGATCATTGAACATTGGCAGGTATGCCCATTCTGCTTCATATAATGTCGGTTCCAGACGTGTTTCGCCTTCCATGCGGAGGAACATAGCGCTGTGTGCAGGAAGCGTTTGCTCAAAGACATCAGAGAAATTTCCTAAATCACTGCGTTTTGCCAAGTCACGTACTTTTACGTTCCCGCCAAACTCCAGTGCCGAGAAAGGTACGGAGAAGCTGCAAACAGTATCCGATGGATTGTAAAGAGCAACGGCACGTACATTACCACGTTTTTGTTCGATGTCTTTTACCAGTACATAGCCTTCGTTCTCATGTTGTGCTACGTATGCCTGCAAGCCCAACGGGTCTTGGTTCAGAGCGATTAATTCTTTGTTTGTCAGCAGTTCAAGAGAAGATTCCGGCAAACTTTCCAGATTACATCCGATCAGCAGAGGCGAGCTCATGATACACCATAAGCCGAAGTGAGCTTCTTCTTCTGTCGGGGTAAGTCCTTTTCCTCCTACTTTGCTGTTGTCGCGGAAACCGATGACCATCATATCCATATCATTGTAGTGCCCGTCTTTGGCGTAGGCAGACAGGTATAGGTTTTTGCCGACCACATATCTCAATGACCCCCAATGTGCATTGATGTCACCGCTGATACGCCATGAAGTAGCTACATCCTTTGCCCATGTGCCGGGAAAAGCCCAACGGCAGATGTTGACAGAGACGTCCTTGTTTACTTTGTCGATGCTGTTCCGGATGGAAGTATAGCGTTCCTGTTCATTCAGGCCCAGTACATCTCCGCCGCAATAGTCTATCTTGATAAAGTCGAATCCCCAGTCGCCGAAATAGAGTTGGGCGTCTTGTTGCTCATGTCCGTAAATACCGGCACCTACTCCTGCATGATCGTTGTCCCAGATAGAACCGCAAGTGTTGTTGCCGGCATCTGTATAAATACCGGCTTTCATTCCAAGACTATGTATATGGTCGGCAACCGGTTTCATGCCATTCGGGAAACGGTTTTTGTTGGTCTGCATCTTTCCATTGCCGTCCCGTTCGCCGAAGAAACCATCATCAATATTAATATAATGATATCCTGCGTCTTTCAGACCTTTTTTAACCATCAGGTCGGCCTGATTCTTAATAATATCTTCACTGATATCTACCCGGAAAGCGTTCCATGAGCTCCAACCCATAATAGGGGGATTGACTGCTTTTTCACTTCCGGACTGAGAAACCTGAGTTTCTGCACAACTAACACATAACAAGGAAACTACCGCTGTGGCTAAAAGGTGGAATCTGTTTTTCATGATGTAATAGGTTGATGAATTAATGGGATTAAATGAAATATTGGTAACAAAGATATAAATGAATCTATTGGCGTGCAAATAAATTAAATTGAAAATAGGGAGGAATCGAACGAAAAAGAAATTGATTATTGAATTATCCGATGGATGATCAGTACTTCATACCCGCCGTCCCGATTTCGTCCCGGCTGTTTTAAAAAATAAGGATTAACTTTCTGAATCTCAGTAAGCTAACCCTTATCTTGTCGGAATGAGGCGACTCGAACGCCCGACCCCTACGTCCCGAACGTAGTGCGCTACCAACTGCGCTACATTCCGCTCTTGAATGTGATGTTGCTGAAAATTGAGCTTTGAAAATTTTTATTCGTAAAACTCTGATTAACAATACAATTATTATCACATTATAATCAAAGAAATAGATTGTATATATGTTAAATGTTTAACCTATATTGCTCTTATTTTTTTGACGGTGCAAAGATATGGAAAAGGTTCGATTTATCCAAATACTATAGGAATATTTTTTGGAGGGAACTTCATAATGTATTCTTTTATAATGATAAGAACAAAGCTATATCCCGTGTTCTTCTCTTTAGTGCTGACTTTTAAGACAAAGAGTTTATCTCCTAATGAGAAACTGAAATATTCATTATTAGGTATACCGGAAATATGCAAAATTGAATATATGCGGATATTAGTTCTAGTATATATACAATTTAAGTACCTTTCTTCCTAAGAGATGTATCCAATCTGTTGCAAAATTATATAAAATATTGTAAATGACAATGTAAAATATAAACTTTTTTTTTAGCTAAACTATTAAAAACTAGGGGATTTGCAAAACTTTGTAATCTATACATATTTCTAGTTAATTCATTATTCATTGAAATTCAATTAATTACAATTATATTACAGATTGGAAACTTCTCTTAGGAAGAGATATATTTGAAATGTCATTTATTTCTACTCATATATATAGGGGTGTTGAAAAGATGTATGTAACATTGATTTGATATATAACGTATGTCTAAAATATTTCTATTTCCGATATATAGGATAAATAGGATTCGAATTGTATGCGTGTATGTGTGAATTTAGTAATATATAATACTTATATATATGAAAAAAAACAAATTGAAACTGTATGCAATTATGATTTTTGTGCTTCTCTGCACAGAAGTACATTGTCAGAAAGTAGCAATCAAAAGCAATTTATTGTATGATGTTACTGCAACTGTTAATGCAGGAATAGAAGTTGGCCTTGCTCCGAAATGGACATTTGATCTTTCTGCCAACTATAATGGCTGGACTTTTTCACATGAGCGTAAGTGGAAACATTGGCTTCTACAACCAGAAGGGCGTTATTGGTTTTGTGATCGTTTCGCTGGTCATTTTGTTGGTGTTCATGCTTTGGGTGGGCAGTATAACATTGGTAATCTGAACAATCATATTTCATTTCTTGGAACAGATTTATCTGTGCTTTCTGATCGTCGTTATCAAGGTTGGTTTGCCGGTGGTGGTATTGCTTATGGTTATGCGTGGATATTGAACAAACGTTGGAATTTGGAAGCGGAGTTAGGTCTGGGCTGGATTTATACTCGCTACGACAGTTATCCCTGTACCCAATGCGGTACAAAAATAGCCGATGGAAAATCGCATAATTATGTTGGACCTACAAAAGCGGCAGTCAATCTTATATATACTTTTTAAATCACACAAATTACGGATATGAATAGAACAACAAAAATATTTTGTAGTAGTTTGCTATTCCTACTCTTGATGATGGGAGCAAAGGCTCAAACAATAATGGGCGGTAATGTGACAGTATCTGACCTTGCCGTGTCTCGTTCGGAAGATAAATTGTTCGTATCAATGGATATTGATGTTTCGGCATTGAGTGTAAAAAGTAACCGTGAAGTGATTCTTACGCCTAGATTGTCAGGAGAAGGTAATGAATTGAACTTACCTTCGGTGATGATAGCTGGTCGCAACCGCTATTATCATCATCTACGCAATGGCTTGTGTACGGATGATGTGATGCTTTATCAAAAAAACAAAGTATCTGTGGTCAAATATCGTACAGTCGTACCTTATGCCGATTGGATGAAACGTGCCATGCTCAGTACGGGCAATGAAACATGCGGTTGTTGCGGCGAGGCACTTGTTGTTGGCAACGAGCCTCTGTTGGTACTTCAGTTGGAGCCGAAAGAATTTGTGCCTGCCTATGTATACATTCGTCCGGAAGCTGAACCGAAAATTAATGTACTGGAAGGTTCGGCTTATATTGACTTTCCTGTGAACCGAACAGAAATTCATGAGAATTATCGTCGTAATCCGACTGAATTGCAAAAGATACTTAATACTATTGATGCGGTGAAGAATGATGTGGATACACGGATTATCTCTGTCAGCATTAAAGGATATGCTTCGCCTGAAAGTCCCTATTCGAATAATGAACGTCTGGCGATGGGACGAACGAAAACACTGAAAGAGTATGTACGCAAACAGTACGATTTTGCCGATTCACTATTCATTACCGATTACGAGCCGGAAGATTGGGCAGGACTCGAACGTTATGTGGAAAACTCGTATCTCGAAAACAAAGCAGGTATTCTGGCATTAATCCGCAGTAACCTGGAACCAGATGCAAAAGAACGTAGCATCAAGACTGCCTTTCCCAAAGATTATGCATTCTTACTGAAAGAGGTTTATCCGGGGCTTCGTCATTCAGACTATGCAGTCAAATATGAAGTGCGTACCTATACTGATATCAACGAAATCAAACGTCTGATTAAGACACAGCCACAGAAGTTAAGTTTGAACGAGATGTATCTTGCTGCACAGGATATGAAACTGGGGAGTGAAGAATATAATGAAACATTCGAAGTCGCTGTACGTATGTTCCCTGATGATGAAGTGGCTAATCTGAATGCTGCAAATGCCGCAATGGACAGGGGGGATATGAAGAATGCGGAATATTATCTGAAGAAAGCTGGAAACTCACCTCAGGCTGTTTATGGTCGGGGAACATACGCTGCCTTGAAGAAGGAGTTTGATATGGCAGAAAAAATGTTTACTGAAGCTGCACATAGGGGGCTGGCTGATGCGGAGGAGATGTTAAAGCAAATAGAAGAGATAAAACATTAACAGGATCTAAATATAAAAACATAGAAATTATTAATTCATTCAAAGTTGCAGATTATGAAAAGAATTAGCAAGTATTTTTTATGCCTTTTTGCCGTAGTTCTCACAGCAGGTTGTGCTGAGGATAAACTAGGTGAAACAGAATTTGACCCTACTGTTTATGAGGGAGATAAGGCATACATGACAGTACAGGTAACTATGCCGTCTGTACCCGGTTCGCGTAGTAATACGGTTGAAGGTGGTGGCAGCAATGTTGGTGTCGAAATCGGTAAAGATTATGAGAACAATGTGAAAAGAATGTACGTGGTACTTGCCCGCAGCACGGATAATGCATTCATTGCTTTTGGTGACATGTCGGACAAGATGAAACAATCCGCAAATAAACAGGCTTATATCGGAACTTCCGAAATAACTAAAACACAGTTGTCTCAGTTCTATAATGATACAGAAACACCAACTGATAAAAAGGAAGTGAATGTATTTATATTTTGTAACCCGACAGATGAATTGGTAGAACTTATCAGTAAAACTGAATATAAGAATACGACATGGTATAATGCAATTTGCAAGGGTGACGATAAGGAATTAGGAAAGATATGGAGCAAGAATGAAGGTGGCAGCTTCCTGATGTCCAACTATTCCATAGCCAAACGCTTGCTTCCTAATACGATGAATGACTGGTTGTTATATAATGAAGCTACTCCGTTTAATCTTTCCGGAATAAACAATGCGGGAAGTTTGTCACAAGTAGACAACAGTGTAGGTGGTGCAGTGAAAGTAGAACGCGCAATGGCACGTTTCGATTTTAGAGATGGTAGTCGTAGTTTGCCTGAAAATATACGTCCTCAGGAAGGCAATACCTATCCGGTTGTACAAGATATTGCACCGGACGGAACACCTGGTGCTTACATTGTAAACGTTCAATTAGGTAAAATGGCTTTGGTGAATATGAATAATAGTTTTTATTATTTGCGTCGGGTATCTGATAATGGACTTCCGGCACAAGCTAGTCTTTGCAGCCCGGAAAAGCCCTGGTTTACCGTTGCGGGAGGTGGGGAAACTCATCTTGTTGGTAATTATGTCGTGGATGTGTGGGCAACCGAGAAGAATCAAGGCATTGAGACAGCAAGATTAAGTGAGTATTTTAATTACCCTCTCTTTCAAGCTGACGGCTCAATAGACAATACAAAGCAAGATCAATGGAACACACATTTATTATCTAACATTCTTGGTGGTGAAGCAGATACAGATAATAGCTGGAATACTGGTAACAAATATGGTGATTATCGTATATGGCGATATGTAACGGAGAATACAATTCCGGGACCGGTTGACAGACAGGTAAACGGTATAACAACCGGTATTGTTTTCAAAGGAAAAATGATAGCTACTGAAGATGCTGCTAATAGCTCTGACGAAGATCTCAAGCGCTTGGCAGAAGTTATTAATTACACTGCTTCTGATTTGAAGCGTGATTCTTATAAAGATCCGATTATTTATATGTTTGGCGGCAATTTGTATGTAAGTTGGCCAAATGTGCGAAAAGCAGTGAAAGCTGTTGCATACAACGAAGAGACCAAAACATGGAGTCGTTCTCATCCGCTTTATGTGGCTGTATATGGTACCGGTGGTACAGGTGAGGAAGGGGATGCTAGCCCTCAAGATGAAAGTAGTGCTAATTCTAAATGGAACACTTGGGACAGAAACAACAAAACACTTGAAGGTTCTTATCTCAGTGATTTCAGACAAGCAGCTACTGATGCCGGCATAACCATCTATCAGTCAAGCGAGGACAAAGACGGTGGTTGGGGCTATTATTGCTACTATTATTATTGGAATCGCCACAATGACAATGGTGTGGAAGGTGAAATGGCTCCGATGGAGTTTGCTGTAGTTCGCAACAATGTTTATAAACTTGCTGTAACTAACATTTCCCGTCTTGGGCATCCACGTATTTCAGATAATGACCCTGATAACCCAGGCCCTGATACTCCGGATGAGCGAGGTGATATTTATCTGACAGTTTCGGTAGATGTATTGCCTTGGGTGGTTCGTGTCAATAATATCGATTTTTAAGAAACCAAAGATGCATAATAAAAAACGAAATATAATTTCAGGGTTTATCAGTACGGTGCTTGGCATCGTACTGATAAATTTTGCCTTTTCATCGTGTGAACGTATTTATGAAGATCTTGCTCCATGTCCGCATGGCGTGTCACTACGCTTCATTTACGACTACAATATGGAATATGCCAATGCATTTGCTAAGAAGGTGGATTGTCTGACATTGCTGGTCTATGATGAAAATGGCAATTATGTGGATACTCGCATAGTGACGGGTACGGAGTTGCAGGACGAGAATTATCGCATGAAGCTGGACCTCAAACAAGGAAATTATCATTTCGTAGCTTATGGTGGTCTGGCTTGTAATAAGAGCTCTTTCCTTATGAAGTATACACCCGGAGAAGGAACTGGATATACCGATTTGCAAGTGGAACTGGATTCGGAATGCTTGACAAATCCCAGACGAAAGAACTTGCATGGTTTGTATTGGGGTGAACTTACTCTCGCAACTGCCGACCTTTACAGTGAAGGCACCGTTGAGATGATGAAGAACACCAATAATATTCGTGTTGTGTTGCAACAAATGAATGGTGAGCCGGTAGATGATAAGAAATTTGAATTTGAAATTACCGATGATAATATACTGTTCAGTTACGATAATAATTTGCTTGAGAATGGTATGGTGACATACACTCCATGGGCGCAAGGGCAAGCTTCGGCAGGATTCACTGATGAGGGAAGAGAAGTGGTGGTAGCTTATGCCGAACTATCTACTTCACGGTTGATGGTGCGTGACTGGTACTCACCTAAGCTGACGGTGCGTCGCAAAGCAGATGGTGTGGAAATTATCAATATTCCACTTATTAACTATTTGCTTATGCTTAAGAGTGATCTGTATGCAAGCATGGATTCGCAGGAGTTTCTCGATCGTGAAAGTGAATGGTCAATGATATTCTTCTTAAGCCCGAATCTTGAATGGATTAAAACTTATATTAAGATAAACGATTGGACTGTCAGAATCAACGATATAGGACAATGAAGAAAATCGCATATATCATTATACCATGGGCTATTTCTCTCCTTTTTCGGGGGTGTGCTCATGATGCAGATAGTGAAATGTTTGACAGGGGAGTGCCGTTAGTGAATCTTAATATCAGCGTTGCCCTGTCTGACATATCGCAATCGGGTACACGGGCCAGTGATATCTATCCAGAGTCTCCGGTAAATGATAATGAGAAGATGAAAACGTTGCGTATTATTGTAGTACGTAACAATGATAATATAGTGGAACATAACCGGATTTACAATTTGGAGGTTGCATCTACTGATTGTTATAGCGAGCCGATGAAGGTTATCGGAAACGAAAAGAAACGAATTTATTTGTTTGCAAATGAAGCTACGGAAATAAAGACAACGGGATTTTTTCCGAAACGTAAATTGGTAGAGTGCGATTTTGAGAAAATTCAGCCCGGAAGCTTATTCTTTACGGATTATATATCCAACCTAACCATTCGGCTAGGCAGTAATACGGAACGAATTGACGGGCCGTTGCCGATGAGTGGACTTTATATGGTAGATGTGCCTGCCGAGGATTGTGAACGTGAGCTTTCCATAACGAGAGCAGCTGTTAAATTTACTTTCAATATAACGAATGAAAGCAGCCGGTCCATAGAGATCACGAAACTGACTATTGATAAAATGGCGGAAAGGGAGTATTACTTGCCGCATAATGCTACATATATATAGAGAGAAACGACGGAGGGAACAAAGTTCTGGGACATAAATAGTTTTGATGTTCCTACTTTGAAAGGGTATTATACATATGATGCGTCATCGTTGTTTAAAGGGCAACTACTCCCGGGAGATGAAAATACGAAAACCAATGAGCAACCGATTTACCTGTTGGAGGGGAAGCATAGTGATGACAACAATAAGGAAAACCCTTATCTGCTGACTTTGGGTGTCAACGGAACAGAATTGAAAAGTTACTTGCCAAATCTTCCACAGTTGCCGCGAAATACACATGTGGTGGTAAATATCACAATTAATGAACATGCAATGGATTGCATAGTAGATGTGCGTCCTTATACCGGAATCACACTAGAACCCGATTTCGGATTATAAAAAATGAAAGGAAAGATTTCCTTAAATAACTTTATACAGGAAAATATGAAACGCAACATTATTTATAGTCTTACAGGTATGCTGATATTTGTCTTGACTGCCTGTACAGATGATTGGCTGAACAACGAAGGCGAAAGAATGCCGGAAGGAGAAGTCAGTGTGAGTGCTACTGTAGAGTTTCTTCCTCTTCGGCCGGCTCTGGATGTAAACACTCGTACGGCAGGAGATGTAATCAAAGACATCAATGATCTTTGTGTGTTGCTGTATGATGAGGAAGGAAATCTGGTGAAATCGTACTATCTTCTTCCGAAAGGTGCTGCTTCAACGGAAACTACAGATAAATTCGATGTTGATGATATTGACCGTACAGACGCAGATGCGGAAGGAGACAAAACGGCGGAAACCAAAACCAAGCGGGCTACCTTCAAGTTAGCTCAAGTTCCTTACGGCTATTATTACATGTATGCGGTAGCAAATATGGGTAACTTGGCTGAATCGGAAAAAGATAATATACAAACAGTCGATAAACTGAAATCGATTAATCTGACATGGGAAGCAGAAAACTGGTTCTCGACAGAAGAAACTACTGATGGAAAAGTGACAAAAGCTACTAAAAACCATCAGATGTTTGGCTACTTCACAACAAAAGAGAATACACCTGCGGGTGCTAACCGCAATACGGAAGCTTCACGGATAGCTATAAACAAGAAAGATATGGAATTGCATGCATGGATTCGCCGTGCAGCTTCCAAAGTAACCATTGCTTATGATGCCAGTGGATTGAAAGAAGGAGTTTTTATTTACTTGAAATCGGTTCAGATAAAGGATATTCCTGTTAATTGCTACTTGGGAAAAACAAACACACCAAGTGAAGATGAACAATCGTCCTTAATAAAAGACGGAGAAATTATAAAGTATTATACAGGAACTACCCCACCTGCATTTGACGAATCTTATCCGGTGCGTTTAGCTACGGGAAGAGCTTATTATCCGTGTGAAGAAAATGGAACTTTTAAATATGGACACGAAGAGGCAGCTGATGCTTTGTTTTTCTTTGAGAATATGCAGGGAGACCAGCCATATGATAAGCGCCAGGATGCAGATAAAGATGGAGAACTGGATCATCCCGGATTACCTCCTCATCTGCAACAGCCGGACAAAGATTATTCAAAATATAGGCCAAAAGATAACGTGCCTTATGGTACATATATTGAAGTAGACGCTTATTATCGTTCTATTAATGAAGAAAAAGTAGGTAGTGGTGATATTAAATACCGTTTTATGCTTGGCAAAAACATTACAACAAACTATGATGCCGAACGTAATCATCACTATAAACTTACATTGAAATTTAAAAATTTTGCAAATGATGCAGACTGGCATATCGAATATGCTGAACCGGAACCAGGTATTGAGGTGCCCAATCCCTATTATATTTCCTATTTATATAACAGAACGATGGATTTGCCTATAAAAATAAATCCAGGTTATGCGAAAGTGGAAAGTGTGAAAGCGGAAATAATCAACAATGGTTGGGCGCCTATTGGTGCAGATGCTAATAATTTTGATTATTATCATTTTGATTTGGAAGGCAAGAATGTATGGAATGGATTTCTTTCTTTGCGCCGTACTACTGCAACCATACTTACAACAACAGAAAAAGATGCTAGTGAAGGCTCGGGTATTGTTTATGCAGAAAGCAACCAAGAATACTATAACCGAACTCAACGAGGAAATCGCGAATATGCCGTAGATCCAGGCATTCACGAAGATACTGAATATGGTAATTATTCTGTGCGTAAAGAAGAGGGGACGAATATACTTCATATGAGTATACCTTTATATACACGTGCGAAACAGATGATCGCAAAAACTAGTTATACCGGGAATAATCCATATGTAGCCTACCGGCGTCAGGCAAAAATAAAAATAACCGCTACTTTATCGCAGGGTGAGCCATTAACAGAAATAGTTGATATATTCCAGGTACGTCGCGTAGTCAATCCAAAAGGAATATATCGACGGCATAATAATGACAAGCCTTTCCATGTCGTTTTAAAACGTTTGGCACGGGAGAATGCTACAAATTTCGAAGAATTTACTTCCGAGGGGGCTTGGGAAGCTGTTGTTGCAGCGACAACACACGAAGGATTTGTGAAGTTAGAAAAAAGTAGTAGTAACAAGTATACGAGTATAGATGAACATGGTACACTTAAGGGGCTTTCCGGTTCAGTAATTGATTTCAAAATTACTTTCAATGGTACATGTACAGAAAATGAATCCCGCCATGCCGTTATTCGTGTCAGCTATCACAACAATACTTGCAATCACCTTATATTTGTCCGCCAGGGCTATGCTCCTGTAGCTTTGCTTGATGAAGGACGGGCTTGGCATACGTTTAATATGAAAACTGCTACGGAGGAAACAGATTCGCCAGTAGAAGAAGGGTCATTGTTTAAGTGGGGAAATCTGAATGAGCCAATTGATGCGTCAAGTAATAAGCATGAGAAAGAATATTGGATAGAAGTACAGCCGAAAGACTTTAAAGATGATAAAGCCAAGCCACTAAAGATTGCTGGAAAAGAGACTACTAAATTGTGGGATGAAATCACATCTCAGCCTTTTAATACCCCTTTTGAAAAGCCTAGAATCAATGGAAAAGAAGTGGAAATTGCCAATTACGATGATTATAATGTATTGTATAAAAGCAAGGATATAGAAATGGGCTATGGTGTACTCTATGGTGATGATGCTGAGGAAACACTTTCCGATATCAATGAAATATACGGATATCGTTATGGCAGTTCCGGCACATATGGTATGCGTGGTTGTTTTATATATAATAAAACGAATGGACGGAATCTATTCTTTCCGATAGGAGCGTCAGGCTATGGACATAGAAAACAAGGATATGGTGATATGAGAAATTGGCAGGGCGTAGTTACTGGTCAGGGCTATATACATGGTGAGACAAAAAATGCAGTTGTACTCCGTTATTCTGCTGGACGTAGTGATAAATTCAATATGACGGCAGGTGATGAGAAACCTTTGTTTTATGATTTGTATATGCGTCCGGGGGCTATCTATTGGTTACAGCGGGTGTATCCACCAGGACGCGATGGAGAAAGTGATATTATGGCGTGGGATATTAATTATTTCTCTTTTGATTTTAATCTGATTTCTAAAAGTAATGTTTACGCAACTCTTACTGGTGAAAATAAAATAGAAACACCTAAAAGTGATGCATGCTTTATCCGTTGTGTAGAGCCATGATAATCTTATTTATTAATAATGTAGCATTGGAAAACTAAACAGGGCTGACTTTTGGGTCAGCCCCGCCAATACTTTTTTTGTATACTATAATGATTTAAGTATAATACTGTTTGCTTTATCCACTATGGAGGCGTCTAACGAGGCTAGATAAATACGTGTTGTGTTTTCGGAGTCATGTCCCATAGCTTCGCTAATAACCGAGATAGAGATATTCTTACTCTTGGCAATGTTTGCCCATGCATGGCGGGCGACATATGTTGTTAGTGTGACGGGGATCTCTAACATTTGTCCTATTACCTTCAGTTTTCTATTAATCAAATGTGAGGCATTTTTATATTCTCTTCTTGGGTCTTTACCGTTATTTTTGATGATAGGTAGTAGATAAGGACTTTCTATAGTATTATATTTATCGACAATTTTTTGCATGGACTTTTCCCACTTAATGAACAATTGTTGGTCGGTTTTATGTCTGCGATAGGACAGAACTCCATTTTGCAGATCTTTCTTTTTCAGATATGCCATGTCAATGAATGACATTCCGCGGGTGTAGAACGAGAACATGAAGATGTCTCTTGCATAATCCATCAAAGGGTTTGTGCTCAGATCTAAATTTTGTATTTGGCGAATTGTTTTTAGAGATACAGCTCGTTTTACTGTTTTGTCAATACCGGTATATACATACTTGAACGGATATTGTTGTTGTGTTAACTCTTTTTCTACAGCACGATTGTATATTGCTCGGAGATTCCGCATATAATATGAACAACTGTTTGGACAGACACCGCAGTTTTTAAGGTATATTTCATATTTTATCATCAGATTGGAATTTACATCTTCAAGTAGAACGTCACCATTATTGTCCATAAAACGCTTGAAACTGTTGTATGCTGAGGCATAAGACTCGGCAGTGCGTTCTTTGCCGATTTGTTTTAGTTGTATAATAAGATCTTGTGCGAATGATAGAAAACTGTATTTATTGATGGGGGGAATACGGAATAGCTCTATTATTTTTCCGGAGGTAAAAGGATTGCCCGAATGTTCAAGCTTTGAAATGATATTTTTCAGTCTATGCATGTCCTCTGCTATTTGGCTTGTTAGTTGAGCGAGAAAACGTCGTCTTATGTCATTATTGTCCGGAAGAATGATGCAAGCCAAATGCTTATCCCATTCTGAAGGAAAAATTTTATAGCCGGTATTGATTTGCCTGGTTACTCTGGCATGAATGATTTGATAGAATAATACGCCTTCTTTTGTTTTTACGGAAGAGGTACGGAATTTGATTTTTATTGTTGCCATATCTACATGATTTGTTATATAAAACTATAAATAAATGAATATAACAAATGAGCATTTATCTGTCTCTTTATAAAATTAGTCCTTTGTCATACAGAAAAAATGCCTAATGGAAACATTTTTATTTATCATTCATTTAGGATATTAGAAAACATATTTGCTATAGAAAAAGTTTGTTCATTAAATGAATTTACAAGTGGGCGAAAAGCTGTTGCTTAACATGAGATGATGATTGAATAAATGCTGTACCAAAATCAATTGCAGAATGGTACCATATTTATGTTGATTCTCATTCCTATTGATTTTACCTGTTCCAGAAAAAGAAAAATCCCTGAATTTTGAAAAAAATCAGGGATTAATATTGTTTTGCTTTTTAAAAGTGGTGCCACCAGGAATCGAACCGGGGACACAAGGATTTTCAGTCCTTTGCTCTACCAACTGAGCTATGGCACCTTTCTCGTTTGCGGGTGCAAAGATAAGTATATTTTTTAATACTGCAATAACTTAGAGAGAATTTTTCGTCTAGTTAGGGAGAAAGAAAAAAACTTTTCTTTTTAGGTAGAATAAATATGCAAATGTAGCATCATTTATTCGGTATATTTTATACTTTTACGAGTCAAAACGATCAGGGCACTACAAACAATAGAATATATTATTATGGCATTACAGTTTGTTACAGTTGTTTTATTAGCTGCATTCATTTATCTACTGATTAAGTATCAGTCGGTTAAGAAGAAAATGATATCGGAAACATCTGTAATGTTGCATGAATCCAAAGAGTTAACTTCCATCCTACAGAATATAAACGTTTACTATCTGTTGATTGACAGAGACTTTATCGTTCACAATACCAATTATTATACACTGAATCATTTGACTCCTGTGCAGGGAGAAATAAAAAGAGTCGGAGATTTATTGCATTGCAGAAATGCGATAGCAGCCGGAGAATGTGGAAAACATGAACAGTGTAAATTGTGCTGCATACGTACATTCATAAGCAAGGCTTTTTATGAGAAGAGAAGCTTTAAGAAACTGGATGCCTCTATGCAACTTTTAAGTGAGGATGAAAAGACGGTTATTCCCTGTGATGTTTCTGTTTCGGGCGTTTATCTGAAAATAAACGGTGAAGAACGTATGGTGCTGACAGTTTATGATGTGACGGAACTTCGAAATATGCAGCGCCTGCTGGATGTAGAAAGAGAAAATGCGATTTCTGCCGACAAACTTAAGTCTGCCTTTATTGCCAATATGAGTCACGAAGTCCGTACTCCATTGAATGCCATTGTCGGATTCTCGGGGCTGATGGCTACTGCTACCAGCGAGGAGGAAAAGAAGATGTATACCGATATTATCTCTGAAAATAATGAGCGGTTATTGCGACTGGTAAATGATATCTTCGATCTTTCGCAAATAGATGCAGGCGTGTTGAACTTTGTATATTCGGAGTTTGATGCTAATGATCTGCTGAGGGAGCTGGAAGGACTTTTCGGAATGAGGCTGAATGAGAATCCTTTGGTGGCACTGGTCTGTGAAGCACATCTGGAACCGATTATGATGCATTCGGAGAAACAGCGTATAATTCAGGTATTGACGAACTTGCTTCACAATGCGATGAAATTTACTAAAACAGGTGAAATCCGTTTCAGATGCCGTATGGAAGGTACGGATGAAGTCTATTTTTATGTATCGGATACCGGTATTGGTATTCCGAAGGAGGAGCAGGAGAAGATATTCTCCCGTTTTACGAAGCTTGATCGGGAAATGCAGGGAACGGGGCTTGGACTGACGCTTTCCCAAACGATTGTTCATAATTTGGGGGGAAGATTCGGTGTAGAATCGGAAGTCGGTAAGGGTAGTACTTTTTGGTTCATCTTGCCTTTGGTTACGAAGAAAGAAATAACAAATGATAAGATATGAATAATCCCACCTTGAGCATTCCCTGATTCAAGGTGGGATTATTTATGTAAACAATATGTTTAGCTTTTAAGATTTAGGAGCACCCGCATCTTTAATTCCGGAATCTGGCGATCCGTTGTTTGCTGCGGTATTTCCACCGGAAGGAGCCGGATTGCTTGTCGGAGTAGAACCGGAGGTTGTAGAGCCTGCGCTTGCCGGACCGGAAGTTGGGGTACTTGCTGGTCTGGCAGTAGCGGAACTGACCGGACTTGCAGACGATGTCGAAGCAGAAGCCGGACGAGCGGCATTTGCACTGTTGGCAGTAACACCGGCAGTCACAGCCTGAGGCTGAACTTCCCAATGGAATGGCTCGAAATTAGAGTTCGGATCTACCCAAGACGGTTTCTTGGATGCGTAGATGATAAACGGAGCAACGACTACGATCAATGCACCGATGATCAATACGGAGAACCAAACGGTATTGCTACCGGTAGAAATCTGGCTGGGCGGGATGAAGCTCAGAATGAATGCGAGCAATGAACCACAGAAGCCAAGACCACCAATGAACCACATCAAACCGTTACCGGACTTACCGATACGGAACGGGCGGTTCAATTTCTTCATCTTATAACGCAGTGCGATAGCTCCGGAGAACATTAACAAATACATAATCAGATAAAGAATCACTGTCAGCTGTGACAGAATCTGATAGAAACTCTGTACGGAAGGCATAACGACGAACAACAAACTCAGCACAGTTACAGCGATACCCTGCACGAACAAGATATTCTTCTGTACACCCAGTTTGTTTGTTTTCTGGAAGAACGGAGGCATATAACCTGCTTTACCTACGGCAAAGATACCTTTTGACGGACCTGCAACCCATGTCAGTACACCTGCCAACACTCCGAATGCAAGAGCGATAGCGATGATCGGTGACAACCAGGAAGCGTGAATGTATCTGAAGTAGTTATCGAAACCGACGAGCAAACTCTGAGTTAAGTTAATATCCTTGGCAGGGATAATAACGCCCAGTGCGAAGGTTCCCAATACGAAGATAAGAACAGTGATCAGTGCACCGATAAATACTGCTTTCGGATAGTTCTTGGAAGGGTTTTCTACGTCTTTTACGTGGATACCGCCCATTTCCATACCGGCATAAAACAGGAAGATACTGGCAGCAAGGACGACGTTATCGAAGTTGGTAAAGTCAGGGAAGAAGCTGCTGTGGAAATCCATATTGGATTGTCCTCCGGTTGCCAGATAGATAATACCTAATATAATCAGCAAAGCGGCTGGAATAATCGTACCTACCATACCACCGATTTTGGCTACCTTACCAACCCAGCTCATACCTTTCAGAGAAATGAATGTAGCCAGCCAGTAGATGATAAGAACTACGACGAGGGTGTAATACTTGTTGTTTGCCAGCGACATATCATGTACGTCGTTCATTCCGATGAAGGCGATGGATACGGCACCGAATGTCAATACGGTAGGATACCAGATCGTACTTTCGATCCATTGTACCCAGATGGCGAGGAATCCTAGTTTTTTGCCGTAGGCTTCGCCTACCCATCGGAACACACCACCTTGCTTATCCTGAAACATAGCTGCCAGTTCGGCTGCTACGAGCGATGTCGGGATAAGGAAGACAATCGCCGCGAAAAGATAGTAGAAGGCCGAACTCATTCCGTATACGGCCTCGGCTGGTAGCCCACGCAATGATACTACTGCCGTAACGTTCATGATAGCCAGGGTAAACACGCCTAGCTTCACTGCATTTTTAATATTTGCCATAAGTTAAGGTTTTAAGTGAAAAATATTTTAAAGTCAGTGTTATAACAACATTTTGCGTGAGATGTTTCCGCAATCTCTTTCAAAGTTCGTTAATTAACATCGCCGGATGGCTCAATTGTAAACCTCCGGATGCCTGTTCCGAAACAATCGCTTTCTTAGATTGTTTCTAAGCATTATAAGTTACATAAGAATCATTTTATTATAAATTAAGTAGTTATGAAATCAGCGCTTTCCGATTTTATTCTGGGGAAAAAGGGAATTTATGGCATTCTCCACATTATTATATTGTTAATGTCCCTTTTTCTGGTTATTAGTATTTCTATTGATACGTTTAAAGGGATTCCTTTTTATACACAGTCCTCGTACATGAAAATCCAGTTGTGGATCTGCATCTGGTTCCTGTTCGATTTTGTACTGGAGTTTTTTCTGGCAAAGCATAAGTGGCGTTATATACGGACGCACTTTATCTTTTTGCTGGTGGCGATCCCTTATCAGAACATCATTGCGTATTACGGGTGGACCTTTTCTCCCGAAGTCACTTACCTACTCCGGTTTATTCCTTTGCTGAGAGGGGGATACGCATTGGCCATCGTAGTGGGCTGGCTCACCTACAACCGGGCTTCCAGCCTGTTCGTCTCCTATCTGACAATGTTGTTGGCAACGGTCTATTTCGCCAGCCTTGCCTTCTTTGTCCTTGAACATAAAGTGAATCCGTTGGTCACAGATTATGGAGACGCTTTGTGGTGGGCATTTATGGATGTGACTACCGTTGGGTCGAATATAATCGCGATGACGACCACCGGAAGGGTACTTTCCGTGCTGTTGGCAGCTTTGGGAATGATGATGTTCCCGATCTTTACAGTCTATATTACGAATCTGATTCAGCAGTCTAATCAAAAGAAAAAGCAGTATTATGCGGAAGAGGAAGAAAAGACGGCGCCTGCACAGGGGACATAATCCTTTTTTATAAGGTCAGACTCATATCAGTATCGATTTGTATTGGAATGATACACAGTGCGATATGAGTCTCTATATTCTCAACGTGTTCTCATACCTTTGAGAAAAAATTCTCACCACAATGAGAAAAAATACTCATGCCTTTGAGAAAATATTCTCACTGCAGTGAGAAATTTTTCTCATTGCAATGAGAATATCAGTGTTCAAGTACATTGTTTTTTTGAATAGAGTACTTAAGGAAAATAGAAGTAAGATATTGATAATAGAAAAGGTTACTACCCCCTTGAAGGATAGCAACCTTTTGTTTTTCTCATAGAGCGATAAACTAGTCGACTACGATCAAGTGATTGTCACTGAATACATTCAGTCCCAGTTTATTCATGACATATTGGATAGCCAATTGTGCTTTTACCGAATTGCCTGCACCATCCAAAGGAGGAGCGAATGCGGCAATACCGAACTGTCCGGGCAATACGCCCATTACACCACCGCCTACACCGGTTTTAGCCGGAATGCCGGAGGTATACATCCAGTCTCCTGTATGCTCGTAGAAACCTACGGCAGCAATCATTGCAGTGATCTTGGGAGCGAGGCTGGCATCGAATACTTCTTTCTTTGTCACCGGATTCACACCACCGTTGGCGATTGTTCCGGCTGCCACAGAAAGCTGCAAGGCCGTTACTCCCAATGAGCATTGGCGGGTATACAGGTCCAGCGCCATATCCGGATCATCATAGATACGGTTGTAGTTTTTCAGCAACCACGCAATGGAACGGTTGTTAAAGTTCGTATCCGATTCGGATTTGTACAATTCATCAATCAGTTGGGGAGCGCTGCCGCATAAATCGGTCACGTTCTCTACGATGGCATCCCACTTCTTGGCAGAGTCACCGATAGGTTTTACCATACTGCAGGCGGAGATGGCACCTGCGTTTACCAATGGAGTAGACGGGTGGTCATTTTCCAGCAGGATAGCGATGATTGAATTGAAAGGCAGGCCCGTTGCGTCAGCTCCGATCTTGTTTAATATTTCTTTGGCACCATATTGGCGCAGTGCAAGGATGGCCGTATGTACTTTGGATACGGATTCGATGCCGAAGCGGTAGTCAGTATCTCCCACATGGATGGTCTGCCCGTTGAGCAGGCAGACACTGATTCCAAAGAGATCTTTGTTGACATTGGCCAGATAAGGGATATAGTCGGCATTCTTACCGCCTGTATTCGTTTTCACCTGATCGTATGCCTCCTGTACCACTTCTTTCAATTGAGCGAGTGTTACTTTTTTGTCCATAGATCAATTTATTTTTTTACGGTTTTATGACGACGACCACCGTGATTGAACATCTTGGCTTCTACCGGAAGATTTTTTTCCTGAGCCATGCGGGTAGGAGTCGGGAAATCAAGTTTTTCCAGTTCGGCAATTGCATTCTTGATATCACCCAGCAACATATCTGCCATATCGCGGCTGAATCCCTGGCGAACAACTACACGCATTACTACATAATCTTCCAATTTGGAAGGCAATGTATAAGCCGGAACCATCCAGCCGTGCTGAGACAGTTTATCCTGCAAATCGTACAATGTCCACTTGGCTGTTTTTGCATATTCCGGTTTCAGATACCAGATGAACAATGGGTTCACTACATTTTCGGAGTAGTTGACGAACGGAGCCATCTTGGCGATTTCACCGTGGATGTATTTGGCAATCTGCAAAGAATTATATTGTACTTCCTTGTAACCTTGGAATCCCAAACGGATGAATTGATAATATTGTCCCAGAATCTGAGCGGCAGGACGAGAGAAGTTCAAGCCGACCTGAGTAATGTTGGCACCTAGATAGTTGACGCTGAATGACATTTCTTCGGGCAGATATTCTTTGCCTTTCCAGCAAACCCAGCCAAGTCCCGGATATACCAGACCGAACTTATGACCGGATACACTGATAGAAAGTACCCATTTCAGACGGAAATCCCACTTCGTATCCGGATAGAGGAACGGAAGAATGAAACCACCACTGGCGGCATCTACGTGGATAGGAATGTCATAACCTGTTTTGGCGTTGTAAGCATCGAGAGCTTTGTCCAGTGCTTCAACGTCATCGTTCAGTCCTGTCCATGTAACACCTTGGATAGGTACAACACAGATAGTGTTTTCATCACACATCTTCAGCGCTTCTTCGGGGTCGAGAGTGGTCTTTTCAAGAGTCAAAGGCACTTCACGCATTTCGATCTGCCACAGTTGCGCGAACTTTTCCCATACAACCTGGAAACCTGTTGAGATAACGAAGTTAGGTTTGTCAAACGGTTTACCTTGAGCTTGTCTTTTCTTACGCCAGCGCAACCATGCAGCTACACCGCCCAGCATACAAGCTTCGGAAGAACCGATTGCCAACGCACCGGTTTTCCATGTATCTTTTTCCGGAGAGTTCCACAAGTTGGCGACGATGTTGATACATTTGCCATTCATTACGGCGATACGAGGATATTCGGTTTCATCAATATAGTTGATGTTGATTGCCTCATTCATCAGCTTGGTAGCGTAATCGTCCATATAGGTGGTTACGAAAGTAGCTAAGTTCAAGCGTGGCTGAGTTTGGGCAAATGTTTCATCTTTAACCATCTGGTAAGCGACTTCAGGGGTGGTTGGTCCATCAGGAATTCTTTCTACCGGAGAGGGTTGTAACATTCTGTCTGAACCGAATACGTCGGTTTTTGCATCACCTTTTCTGAAATTTAAATCTTCCATACTAATTTGTTTTTTTAAAGGTTTAGGGCGATGGGGATTTTCCCCGTCGAATTTCCCTCAACAACAGCAGATGGTTTTGAAAGTTTTCGGCTTTTACATTATTTGGCGTTTATTAAGGGGCGGCTTTGGGGCAGGCGTAAGGCGGTGGGAACGGAAATAAAAAAGGCAAGAAGGGGTTGTTTCCCTCTTGCCTTTGGCTATTTGCTGACAACTGGCAGCTTATAGTTATCTGATACCTATTGAATTGTGTTGTTAAGGTTTAGCGGAAGTCCTTCAGTTCTTCCTGCAGTTTTTGGCGGGTGAAGAATATGCGGCTCTTTATCGTACCTAACGGCAGGTTCAGCTTTTCCGCGATTTCGCGGTACTTGAAGCCGGAAACATGCATGGCAAACGGCACTCTGTATTCTTTGGGTAATGAATTGACTACACGGTGCATCTCTTTCAGGTCATAGGCTTTTTCGGTACTTTCAAACCCTGTGTCCTGCGGTAAATTCAGGTGGTAAAGGTTGTCCGTCCGGTCAATGAATGTCTGGTCACGAACTACTTTGCGGTAGTTGTTGATAAAGATATTGCGCATGATGGTATACATCCATCCTTTAAAATTTGTGTCAGGCATATATTTATCTTCATTATCTAATGCTTTTAATGATGTTTCCTGCAACAAATCGTTTGCTTCTTCGCGGTCGGTTGTCAGCTTATAAGCGAAACGGAGTAATTCGTCCTGTACTCCTACTAAATCTTTTCTGAAGCTTACACTTTTCATATACGTTGCTTTTTAAATTGTGAATATTCGTTGTTAAATTTCGATGATGCAAGTTTACGGGATTTTTTTAAGTACGGCAGGGGTGAAACTGACGGAATTTAACCTAAAAACTGTCTACGGATAGTTTTTAGGTCATAATCTGATAGTTTTTGGGTGTTTTTCACCCGTTTTTTGAATATTCACTGTTGTCTCATTTGAACTTTATAAGGTAATCATTGTTTTCATCAGACCTAAACTTTTAACGAACCGGTATATGAAAATACAAACTGGGAGGGGAACAATACCTCTTATCACTTTAATAGCTATCTGGTCTATCTCGGCATTGACCTCTTTGCCGGGGCTGGCTGTTTCGCCTATATTGGGCGACCTTACCAAAATTTTTCCGAAAGCAACCGACCTGGATATTCAGATGTTGACTTCGCTGCCATCGTTGTTGATTATCCCTTTTATCCTTTTGGGCGGTAAACTCACCGAAAAGGTCGATTTTGTCCGTATCCTGAAAATCGGACTCTGGCTCTTTGCAGCAAGCGGTATCTTGTATCTGATCTCCAACAAAATGTGGCAGTTGATCGTTGTGAGTGCCCTGCTGGGCATCGGCTCCGGACTGATTATTCCTCTGTCCACGGGGTTAATCTCAAAATATTTTGTGGGTACTTATCGGGTGAAACAATTCGGATTGAGTTCTGCCATTACCAATTTTACATTGGTGATAGCTACTGCCGTGACCGGATATCTGGCGGAAGTCAGCTGGCATTTGCCGTTTTTGGTCTATCTGCTCCCGTTGATTTCTATTCTGTTGGTTGGTCACTTAAAAGAAAGTCAGTCTGACGCTGCCGTCAAACCTTCTTCTCAAAGTACCGCGCCATCCGGACAAACGGCTGCCGTAGATACCGGAGGAAGTAAATATGGAATCCATATCAAGCATCTGCTTCAGATCATGCTTTTCTACGGAGTGACGACTTTTATTGTGCTGGCAGTCATATTCAACCTTTCTTTCCTGATGGAGAAACACCATTTCTCCAGTGGCAATTCGGGACTGATGATCTCGCTTTTCTTTTTAGCGATTATGGCTCCGGGTTTCTGTCTGGACAAGATAGTGGATGAACTGAAAGAACGTACCAAAGCATACAGCCTCCTGTCTATGGCTGTGGGGCTGGCGCTGATCTGGATTGCCCCGATCGAATGGCTGATTATTCCGGGATGTATCCTGGTCGGTTTGGGATATGGCATTATTCAGCCTATGCTGTATGATAAAACGACGCATACGGCACTGCCTCAAAAGGCGACAATGGCATTGGCTTTTGTGATGATGATGAATTATCTCGCCATCTTGCTCTATCCTTTTATTATAGATTTTCTCCAAAATCTGTTTCATACCCAGTCGCAAGAGTTTCCTTTTGTCTTCAACTTGTTGATAACTATTGTCACATTCTTCTGGGCTTACCTGCGCCGCGATACCTTTTTGTTTAACGATCAACTGAAATAAAAAAAGATGAAGAATAAGAAACTGGAAGCCAATCTGAGTATGGCTGTATCAAAAATATTCAGCGGTTTGAATATGAATGCCCTGAAGTATCTGCTTCCCCTATGGATGAGCCCGTTGACAGGTGCGACACTTCGTTGCACCTTTGCCGCCGCTGCATTTTGGGTGATCGGATGGTTCATGCCGCCGGAAAAGTCATCCGCCAAAGACAAATGGCTGCTTTTCCTGTTAGGGGCATTCGGACTGTACGGCTTTATGTTTCTTTATCTGGCGGGGTTGAGTAAAACGACTCCTGTATCCAGTTCCATATTTACCAGTCTGCAGCCTATCTGGGTGTTTCTGATTATGATTTTCTTTTATAAGGAGAAGGCGACATGGAAGAAGATTCTCGGAATCTCCATCGGACTGGTCGGTGCACTGGTCTGCATCCTGACCCAACAGAGCGATGATTTGGCCTCCGATGCTTTCATGGGAAATATGCTTTGTCTGATCAGTTCTGTCGTTTATGCTGTCTATCTGATTTTGAGTCAGCGCATCCTTTCTTCTATCGGAGCGATGACTATGTTGAGATATACATTTTCCGGTGCGGCGGTCTCCGCTATTATCGTGACATTTATTACGGGATTTGATGCGCCGGTGTTCTCTATGCCGTTCCATTGGACACCTTTCCTGATATTGATGTTTGTACTCATATTTCCGACAACGATCAGCTATATGTTGCTTCCGGTCGGTCTGAAGTATCTGAAAACAACAGTCGTCGCGATCTACGGTTATCTGATTCTGATTGTTGCGACCATTGCCTCTCTGGTTCTCGGACAGGACCGTTTTAGCTGGACGCAGACGTGTGCCATCATTTTTATTTGTATCGGTGTTTATCTGGTTGAGGTGGCCGAAAGCAAAGACAAGTCGCCGGACCCCTTGAAGAAATAATCATATATAATGTATGATATGAAAAAAAGCGGGCGCCCTTCTCAGGGTGCCCGCTCACTTATGTCGTCATCATGTTTTATAGAGAGGAGCTGATTGCTTGCGCAATGGATTTAAATTCTTCATCCGATAATTTCAGTTTCGGATTGGAGAACAACATATCCGATTCCTTCTGAATAGGAATTAAGTGGATATGGGCATGCGGTACTTCCAGGCCGATAACCGCTTCGCCTACCTTTTTACAAGGGAAGGCTTTTTCGATGGCACGGGCTATCTTCTTTGCGAATACGTGCATTGCTGCGAGGTCTTCGTCACTTAAATCGAAGATGTAGTCTACTTCCTGTTTGGGGACTACCAGCGTATGTCCCTTTACCAATGGATTGATATCAAGAAAAGCAAAAAAACGATCGTTTTCCGCTATCTTGTAGCAAGGAATTTCGCCTGCGATGATTCTACTGAATATTGTTGCCATAATCTTTGATAGATAAAAGAAGGCAAGCCTCACACGGAGACCTGCCTTTCTGTTAAATTGATATGTTTACTACTTCTAATGCAATTTTACCCTGTGGTACGGTAATTTCTGCAATATCACCTACTTTCTTGCCAAGCAGACCTTGTGCAATCGGGGTGTTTACGGAAATCTTGCCTTCTTTCAGGTTAGCTTCGCTTTCGGAAACGATGGTATAAGTCATCTTCATGCCATTTTTGACGTTCTTCAGCTCCACTTTGTTCAGAATCTGTACAGAGTCTGTCTTTAGTTTGGACTCGTCGATGATCTTGGCATCTGCAATGACCGTTTTCAATTTGTTGATGCGCATTTCAAGCATCCCCTGTGCTTCTTTGGCTGCATCATATTCTGCATTTTCCGACAAGTCGCCTTTATCCCTTGCTTCGGCTATAGCCGCAGAGATTTTGGGGCGTTCCACTGTTTCCAGTTCCTTTAATTCTGCCATTAACTTTTTGTAACCTTCTTCTGACATATAAGCCATGATGTTTTTCCTCCTTTTATTTAAAATGGTCATATAAACAAAAAAGAATTCCAACATGGCACATGTTGGAACCCTCTCTTCAATTATTTCTCTGCAAAGATAGACTTTTAAGTGATATCTGTCAAGTGAAAAATGATGCTATGTAACATATTTAAATGAAATATGCTAAATTATAACAACTTAGAGTAATGACTTGACGGATGCTTCGAGGTCTTTGATGTCTTCGCCGCGGAGCTTCAGTTCGTTGTTCCGGTTGATCAGGAAGATGGATGGAACCTGGCGAACATTATATACAGCTACGTTGGTCGAGTAGACACCGTTGCCGTCACGTACGCAAACCCAGGGCAGGTTGCCTGCTGCGGTTTTCCAGTAGTGCTCGTCTGCGTCGAGAGATACCTGATAGATTTCCAGCCCATCCTTTGCGTATTTATTATATAGTTCGCGAAGCATCATATTGTGAGGCGCTCCTGCCGGTGACTGGAATACGGAGAAATCCAGCAGCACTACTTTCCCTTTCAGGTCGGTCAGTTTGCGGGTATTTCCTTTCACGTCACGCAGGGCGATGTCGATAATACCGGTCTCGATGATCTTGTCCTGTGGAATTTCCAGAGACTTGCTCTGTGGCTGACGGGTATTTTTCATCCCTTTGATTACGATATTATATAGATTTTTTGAACGTACAGCATCCGGATATGTATTGTTGAGGCTGGTAGCGACAGCTGCAAAACATTTTACATCGTCCTTGTTGTTCAGCGGATCGAAGATCAGATAGTCATTCAGCTTTTGGAACAGGGCGAAGTAAGCGGCTGCCGTGTTGGGAGCTGCGAATATATAATTCACTTTGACGTCCTCCTTATAGTTCTTCAGCAGTGTTGCGAGGTTCTCTTCAAACGTATCGTGTCCCAGTTTGTTGGCACGCAGCGCATTCAGTTGCTCGTCCACATTCTTTTGAAGATTGATTTGTTTCAGCGTCAGTTCCTTTATCTTACTGCTGTTTTCAGATCCTTCTACCGTGTAGGCGGTAGAGAAATCAACATATGGAGCGTTGATCTGTAGCGTTTCGATAGAATCCACAGAAAAGTTGATGACTTTGTTGTCTACCCGCAAGCGATAAAACTCGGGTGATTCGGGGCGGGGTTGTTTAAACTTGAATGTACCTTCTCCTTTCAATTTAACCGAATCAAGCGGAACAATACCTTCCAGACCGGAAGCTTCGAGATAAAGCATTTTCCCGTCGGCCCCTGATATGTCTCCGTTCACTTCAAACTCAGGACCGGAACTACAAGCTGTAATGGTAAGTGCGGCAAGCGCTACAAAAGTTATCTTTTTCATATCTCGTGTGTTTTTTAAGAGTTGCAAATATACGTCTTTTCGAGATTACTCAAAGCTTTTTGCCTGCTTCTTCACCTCTATTTTGCAAAAAAAACATATAGCGTCTAACTTTTTAGCTCATTTCCACCTGATTACAACGAGAAATGTATATCTTTGCAGGAATTTTGAAAGAAAAGTATAGATAAAACAATTTTTATGATTAACCCAATTGTTAAGACGATCGAGTTACCTGATGGAAGAACCATCACACTCGAGACGGGAAAGTTGGCAAAACAGGCAGACGGTTCTGTAATGCTACGCATGGGAAACACCATGTTATTAGCTACTGTTTGTGCCGCTAAAGATGCAGTTCCCGGAACAGATTTCATGCCTTTGCAGGTAGAGTATAAAGAAAAATTTGCGGCATTCGGCCGTTTTCCTGGTGGCTTCACCAAGAGAGAAGGTAGAGCTTCCGATTATGAGATTTTGACTTGTCGTCTCGTTGACCGCGCTCTCCGCCCACTATTCCCTGATAATTATCACGCAGAAGTATATGTAAATATCATCCTTTTCTCTGCTGACGGTGTAGATATGCCGGATGCACTGGCCGGATTGGCAGCTTCTGCAGCACTCGCTGTTTCAGATATTCCTTTCAACGGACCGATCTCGGAAGTACGTGTAGCACGTATCGACGGTCAGTTTGTAATCAATCCTACTTTTGACCAACTGGAAAAAGCTGATATGGACCTGATGGTTGCCGCTACTTATGATAACATCATGATGGTAGAAGGCGAAATGCACGAAGTATCTGAAGCTGAACTGCTGGAAGCAATGAAGGTAGCTCACGAAGCTATCAAAGTGCATTGCAAGGCTCAGATGGAGCTGACTGAAGAAGTAGGCAAGACAGTGAAACGTGAATATAACCATGAAGTAAACGATGAAGAATTGCGTAAGGCAGTTCGTGAGGCTTGTTATGACAAGGCTTATGCAGTAGCTGCTTCCGGAAATAACAACAAGCACGAACGTTTCGATGCTTTTGATGCTATCCGCGAAGAGTTCAAGGCTCAGTTCTCTGAAGAAGAACTTGAAGAAAAAGCTCCGCTGATCGACCGTTACTATCATGATGTAGAAAAAGAAGCGATGCGTCGTTCAATTCTTGACGAAGGCAAGCGCCTGGATGGTCGTAAGACTACTGAAATCCGCCCGATCTGGTGTGAGGTTGGTCCTCTGCCCGGTCCTCACGGATCTGCTATTTTCACTCGTGGTGAAACTCAGTCTCTGACTTCTGTCACTTTGGGTACGAAGCTCGACGAAAAGATTATCGACAATGTATTGGAACACGGAAAAGAACGTTTCCTGCTGCACTATAACTTCCCTCCTTTCTCTACAGGCGAAGCAAAAGCTCAACGTGGTGTAGGCCGTCGTGAAATCGGTCACGGTCACTTGGCTTGGCGTGCCTTGAAAGGACAGATTCCTGCTGACTATCCATACGTAGTACGTGTTGTTTCGGAAATCCTCGAATCTAACGGTTCTTCTTCTATGGCTACCGTATGTGCCGGAACATTGGCATTGATGGATGCCGGTGTGAAGATCAAGAAGCCGGTATCGGGTATTGCTATGGGACTGATCAAGAATCCGGGCGAAGAAAAATATGCTGTATTGTCTGACATCCTCGGTGACGAAGACCACCTCGGAGATATGGACTTCAAGGTAACCGGAACAAGAGACGGTATCACTGCTACTCAGATGGATATCAAGGTAGACGGTCTGTCTTACGAAATTCTGGAACGTGCTTTGAACCAGGCTAAAGAAGGACGTATGCACATCCTCGACAAGATCACCGAGACAATCGCTGAACCGCGTGCTGACCTGAAAGACCATGCTCCTCGCATTGAAACAATGACTATTCCTAAAGAATTTATCGGAGCTGTAATCGGCCCTGGTGGAAAAATCATTCAAGGTATGCAGGAAGAGACCGGTGCTGTTATCACTATCGAAGAAACAGACGGTATGGGACGCATCGAAGTTTCCGGAACCAACAAGAAATGTATTGATGATGCAATGCGCATGATCAAAGCAATCGTTGCTGTTCCTGAAGTAGGCGAAGTATATAAAGGTAAAGTTCGCTCTATCATGCCTTACGGTGCATTCATTGAATTCCTGCCGGGTAAAGACGGTTTGCTGCACATTTCCGAGATCGACTGGAAACGTCTGGAAACAGTGGAAGAAGCCGGAATCAAGGAAGGTGATGAGATCGAAGTGAAACTGATCGACATCGATCCGAAGACAGGAAAATTCAAACTTTCAAGAAAAGTATTGATGCCAAGACCGGAAAAGAAGTAAAAAAGCAGATAGCTTTTAGATAATGTGATAGCCCGATTACTCAGTATTCGGGCTATTTTTTTGTCTATTATTTTGCTTTTCTGCGAAAATATGTGTTCTTTTGTACGAACTAATGAAAATAGCCTGTAAATCTTATGCGTGATGCACCAAACGAACAACATATCTTCTATTCAACTTTTTTCTGAATTCTTTCATGAGAATCAAGAGAAGTTTTTGTCGTTTGCCTATTCTTATATAAGAGACAGGCAGGAGGCGGAAGATATATTGATGGAGTCAATGATTACTCTGTGGGAAAACAGGGATAAGTGGGAAGAAGATTCCAATCTGCACGGTCTGCTGCTGACTATCATCAAAAACAAAGCGCTCAACTATCTGGCACATCTGCAGGTGCGTCTTCGGGCCGAAGAAGAGATAAATAGCCATAGCCAGCGGGAACTGGACCTGAGAATCTCTACACTGGAAGCCTGCGAACCGGATGCGATCTTTGATTCGGAAATACAGCATATCGTACAGAAAGCATTGAAACGTATGCCGAACCAAAGCCGGCAGATTTTTATATTGAGCCGTTATCAAAATACTCCGAACAAAAAGATAGCGGAACAACTCGGCATTTCCGTCAAAAGTGTGGAGTTCCACATCACCAAAGCATTGAAAATTCTGCGTACCGAACTGAAAGATTACCTGGTTTCTATTCTTTTTTAAAAATAATCGCATTTTTCGTTAGGGTTGTTCAAGGCTGACCTGTTTTATATATAGAAGGGAGAGAAAAAGCCTTTCTATAAATATAAATAGGAAAAGACAATATCTATGAACCAGGATTTACTACATAAATATTTTAAGGGCGAGACTTCTGTCGACGAAGAAAAACGCATTCTTAACTGGGTGGACGAATCGGAAGAAAACCGGAAGACATTGCAGAAAGAACGTATGCTGTTTGACATCGCCCTTTTTACTGACTCTAAGAGAAAAATGAGAGAGAAAGCAGGCGCGGGCGCTCGCATCATTCCCATGTTAAGGTGGAGTGCCCGTATAGCTGCTGCTGTAATTGTAGCTGTCAGTTGCGGATTTCTGATTAATGAATATCGGTATGATAAATTGGCACAGTTGCAGACGGTCACTGTTCCTGCCGGTCAACGGGCACAGATTACGCTGGCGGACGGAACCAAAGTCTGGCTGAATTCTGAATCGACGCTGAGTTACAGATCTGACTTCGGGCGCCGCGACAGAGATGTGGAACTGGACGGAGAGGCTTATTTCGAAGTAGCGAAGAATAAGAAGATACCTTTCTACGTAAATACGGAGACCAATCAGGTCAGAGTGGTAGGCACTCATTTCAACGTCTGCGCTTATAAAGGAAGCAATGAATTTGAGACTACCTTGGTAGAGGGCATCGTTGATATTTACGCTTATGACAATGAACGTCCGCTGACCCGCCTGACTAAGAATGAATTCTTCGGTTCCTATCAGGGAAAATATAAAAAAGCCGTTCTGCCTTCTTATGATTATCTGCGCTGGCGGGAAGGACTGTATTGCTTCGACGATTCTCCTTTCAGTTGCATCCTCACCAAGCTGGAGAAATATTATAATGTGAAGATCACCGTAGAGAATCCGAAAGTGCTGAATTATCGCTGTACGGGCAAGTTCAAGGAACAGGACGGCGTTGAACACATTCTCAAGGTTATCCAGAAAGATCACCCGTTTACTTATTCGATCAGTGAAGAAGGAGACAGCATCCGGATAGAATAAAGCCAGAATAAAAATTAAGATGAATAACTGAGCTCAATGATATACACCTTAAATTAGTACTAACCCTTTAAAAGCATAATGATTATGAATAACAGTCAATAAGTATACCCCTTACCGAAAAAGAATCGGAAAGTACCCCCATACTTCCCGATTCGAAACAGTCAAAAATCGACCTTAATCAATTTATTAACTTAACACGTTGCAAAGATATGAGAAAAATTTCTTTGAAAGGGCTTTTTTGCCCAAAAAGTTTAGAATCTAAGCAAATAATACTGACTATGAAGATCACATTATTCCTTCTTCTGTTCGTAACATTCCAGGCTTATTGTGAGAATGGATACTCTCAGAGTGCTAAAATAAGCATTCCGCGTTCGACTCTGAAAGTAAGCGAATTGCTTACCCAGATTGAGTCTCAGACCGACTATTTGTTTGTCTACAATAAAAAAAGTGTCGATACCAAGCGGGTAGTTAATGTAGATGCTACCAATCAGCCGGTATCCGAAATACTCGATAAGGCTTTTGAAGGAACAGGTATCCATTATGTGGTAGAAGGCAATAATATCGTGCTGACCAAGAACATAACGGAACATGCATCCACACAGCAACAGAAACAAATTACGGTGAAAGGTGTCGTGACCGACATGAGAGGCGAGCCTATCATTGGCGCCAGTGTCGTGGAAAAAGGTACGACGAATGGTACAATCACCGATTTGGACGGTAACTTTACTTTGAAAGTGCCAAGCGACGCTATCATTAATATCACCTATGTAGGTTACCAACCACAGAGCCTCTCTGTCAGCGGACAAACCACTTTCAAGATCAAGATGGAAGAAGAGTCGATGGCACTGGAGCAGGTAGTGGTAACTGCTATGGGTATCAAGAAAAAAGCCGCCTCGCTGACTTATTCTACCCAACAGCTCGGAGGCGACGAACTGACCCGTGCCAAAGACCCCAACATGATTGCCGCCCTTGCCGGAAAATCGGCAGGTGTGCAGATCAGCAAGAGTGCTTCCGGTCTGGGAGGTTCGGCCAAAGTATCTATCCGTGGTACCCGTTCGGCCAACGAAGACGGAAATAACCAGCCGTTGTATGTGATTGACGGTGTGCCTATGCTCAATAGCACCACAGAATCCGTATCTACTGTTATGGGTGGTAAGAATGACGGTGTCAACCGTGATGCAGGTGACGGTATCTCCAATCTGAATCCGGATGATATTGAAAGCATGAGTATTCTGAAAGGTGCCTCTGCTGCTGCATTGTACGGTTCGCAGGCAGCCAACGGGGTGATTCTTATTACGACTAAGAAAGGTAAAGCAGGAATCCAGAGAATTACTTACTCATCCGGTCTGACAGTTGATCATGCGATCAGTTTGCCGGAATTTCAAAATAGTTATGGAGCGAAAGCCGGTTCAAGCTGGGGAGAAAAGGAAAATGTGAAGGACTATGATAATGCCGGAAACTGGTTCAGCAATGGAGTGACCGCTATCAACTCGGTTTCTGTGATGACTGGTAATGAGAAATTGCAGACTTACTTCTCTTATGCCAACACGACCGCCAAAGGTATTGTCGACTCCAACAAATTGCGTAAGCACAATCTGACTTTGCGTGAGAGTGCTTCTCTTTTCAATGACCGTCTGAAACTGGACGCCAATGCTAACCTGATGGTGCAGACTATTAAAAACTCTCCTACTTCCGGAGGTATCTATCTCAATCCGTTGGTGGACGTTTATGGTTTCCCGCGCGGACAGGACCTGAGCGAATATGCCACTAATTTCGAAAAGTTCGACGAGAATCGTAATATGCCCGTACAGAGCTGGTTTACCACTCCGAGCGAATGGACACAAAACCCATATTGGGTAAAGAACCGTATCTTGAACAACAATAAGCGCTACCGTGCATTGGCCTCCCTGACTGCTAATCTGAAAGCAACCGACTGGCTCAACCTGCAAGCTCGTGGAAATGTGGATTACGTCAGCGATAAGTTTGACCAGAAAATGTATGCGAGCACTTCTCCTGCCATTGTAGGAAATAACGGCCGCTATGTATATGCCGACACACAGAACTTCCTGATTTATGGTGACGTGATGGCTATGTTCAACAAGCATTTCGGTGATTTCTCCGTGAATGCCGCTTTGGGTGGTAGTATTAATGTGCAGACCGAGAATTCATTGACATTGGATTCCAAGACAGCTTCTTTGTACAAACCCAACTTATTCACTGTTCCCAATATTGTAATGAACACCAGTGCTTCTGCCGAGCAGGTGATTGACCGCAGACGTACAATTCAATCCGTATTCGCAACAGCACAGGTAGGATGGAAAGACGCATTGTTCCTCGACTTGACAGCACGTAATGACTGGTCGTCCACGTTGTCACATACCAATAGTGTGGACAAAGGATTCTTCTATCCTTCTGTAGGACTCTCCTGGGTGATCAACGAAAGCTTTAAATTACCGCAATGGATTTCTTTCGGAAAGATTCGCGGATCATGGGCGCAGGTAGGTAACGACTTACCGATTGGCATTACCGATTTGTCCGATATCATCGGAGCCGGAGGAAAATTGCAGGCAGTAGACGTATATAACAGGGGTGACCTGAAACCGGAAATCAGTAACTCTATTGAATTTGGTCTGGAATGGAGACTGTTCAACAGCCGTGTTGATTTTGATTTTACTTACTACAAGACAGATACTAAGAATCAGTTGCTGAAAGTACCGACCAGTGCGGGTGAAGATTATGCATACCGTTATATCAATGCAGGTAAGATTCGCAACAAGGGATTTGAAATCACATTGGGAGCTACTCCGGTGCTGACCGAAGATTTCCGTTGGAAAACGACTTTCAATTATTCACAAAACCGTAATAAGGTAGTCGAACTGGCTCCGAATTATACTTCCTTCGTATATGGTGACCCGGGTTTCTCTATGGCATATATGATGCAGATTAAAGAAGGCGGTTCCTTGGGAGACATCTATGGAAATACGTTCGCACGTGACGAACAAGGTAAGATTAAAGTATCCGATGAAGGCAAACCTATTTCAGAATCGGGCAATAATACTTATCTGGGAAATTGCAATCCGGACTTCCTGTTGAGTTGGGCTAATACTTTCACTTATAAAGGTTTCTCTCTGTATTTCCTGATCGATATGCGTAAAGGCGGTGATGTTATGTCTCTGACACAAGCTACATTGGACGGCAGAGGGGTAACGAAGGCTACAGCTGAAGCACGTGACAGAGGTTATGTGGAAGTTGACGGAACAAGATTTGAGAATGTAGAAGGTTTCTATTCAGTAGTAGGTGACCGTAACGGTATCTCCGAGCGTTATATGTACAGTGCGACCAATATACGTTTACGCGAATTATCTCTGAGCTATTCGTTCCCGTCTACTTTGCTGGCCAAGACTAAGGTATTCACCGGTATCGATGTATCATTGGTGGGACGTAACCTGTTCTTCTTCTACAAAGATGCTCCTTTCGATCCGGATGCTATCTTGTCTGTAGGTAACACTAATCAGGGAGTTGATGTATTCGGTATGCCGACAACCCGTAACATTGGTTTCAACGTTAAATTTACATTCTAACTTTAAAGCAAGCGAATTATGAAAAAAAATCTATATATAGCGAATCTGTTAGTAGCCGGACTGATGACATTTACCGGATGTACGGATGGTTTTGAATCAGATAATGCCAATAAAGCCGGATATACGCCTGAACTTCAGGAATATGATCTTCAGAAATATGTGCTGAACCTCGGAGTCATGCAGCAGGGTATTTACTTTAATTACGATTGGGGAAGAGGTACCGACTGGACTTTCCAGACTATACAGAATCTGGGTCATGATATGTTTGCCGGATATTTTCACGATATGAACAACAGTTTCAATGACAAGAACTCTGTATATGCTTTGAATGACGGCTGGACAGGCTCGGCATGGACATATACTTATGGATATATAATGACCGCCGCTCAGAAATCGGAGAAGATCAATCAGGAACAGAAAGGTTTGCTGGGAGTGACCAAAATCCTGAAAGTCGAGTTGATGCACCGTATAGCTGATACTTATGGCCCTATTGTCTACACTAAATTCGGACAGGAAGAGGGTGATAATGTCGATAGTCAGGAAGCCGCTTACCGTCAGTTCTTCAAAGATTTGGACGAAGGAGTCAAACTGATCAACGAATATAAGAAAGCCAATGCCGCTCTCGAACCTTTTGCTGCTGCCGATATTCTGATGCCGGCAGGCAAACGTACACTGTCACAGTGGGTGAAGTTTGCAAACTCTCTCCGCTTGCGGCTTGCAATCCGTGTATCGATGAGTGCCCCTGATCTGGCGAGAGCAGAAGTTGCCAAAGCGATGGATGCAACTGCCGGTGGCGTGTTGGAGAGTGCGGATGAAACAGTTGCCGTTTCTACCGAAAGCGGTTATAAGAATCCGCTGGGAACAGTCAATGAAGGCTGGGGAGAAGTATTCATGGGTGCTACGATGGAGTCTGTTTTGGTAGGATATAATGATCCGCGACTGATTAAGTATTACTCGAAAGCGGAAGGTGGTGATATAAAAGACGAAAAGGGTAATTTGATTATTGCCGAAAGAAATAAGATTGCCGGTACTTATAAAGGTGTTCCCCAAGGAACAGGAGTTACTGTAAAAGACGAGAACCGTTACCGTCTGCATTCCAAGAGTACGATAACCAAACAGACCGATGCTATCTTGATGACTGCTGCCGAAGTATGGTTCCTTCGTGCTGAGGCTGCCTTGCGTGGATTTACTTCCGAAAACGTGAAAGACTGCTACGAGAAAGGTATTACGGTTTCCTGTCAGCAATGGGGAGTGAATGTAGGCGATTATCTCACAAGTGATGCTACTCCTTCCGATTATGTCGATGCCTTCGAAGCAAAATATGATGTGAAAGCGCTGATTAAAGTGACTCCGAAGTGGGATGGAGGTGCTTCTCCGGAAGAGCAACTGGAAAGAATCCTTACACAGAAGTGGATTGCTTGTTATCCTGAAGGCTATGAGGCTTGGACAGAACAACGCCGTACAGGTTATCCGCAGTTGTTCAAAGTCTTTGTGAACAATAGTGGTGGAGCTATCGATACCAACATACGTATTCGTCGCTTGCCATATCCGTCAGACATTCAAAAAAACAATCCTACTCAATATTCTGCTTTGAAGAAAGCTTTGGGAGGTGAAGATAACGGTGGAACTCGCCTCTGGTGGGATACTGGTAGAAATTTCTAGAGGTTTATAAATATTAGGTGTAACTTTTTTTAATTCAAACTTGTTTTCTCCGTGTATTAGGCAAAAAGTAGAGGAGAAAGATTGTGGGGGAGTGAAGTCAAGGGGGGCTTCGCTCCCCTTTTTTTAATAAGTTTTTATGGGAGTTATAGAAAAAAGCATTATAGTCATGGTTATATTCTTCAGTTTATTATTTTCTTCCATCATCAGATTCCTGAAAACTGCAAAGGAATGAACTAAACAGTAGTACACAATAGTAACTCCATTCTCCTCCTTCAGGAAGGAGGAGTGGTCGAAGACCGAGGTGGTAGGAAAAATAATGTTTATACCTATTTCTTTGTAAATGACAGGATTATGTATTCACCTACCACCTCCCCCTACGGGTACTCCTCCTTCCCGAAGGAGGAGAATTGAAGATAGAACCGACTATCATTTAGCTCAAAACCGTGCGGAAATGAGCTATACAGTTTGGACATGAACATAAACTCTATAACATTACCGATAGAACTCTATGTGGTTAGATCTCAATGACTTATAGTTTCCTGTCATTTCTTGTAATGGAAACTGTCGTTTCCCAATGAGGGAACGGGCGTTCCTTTTAATGGAAACGATCGTTCCTTTTAAAGGGAACTGGCGTTTCCTCCGAGGAAACCAACGCTTGCCCCGTATGATACTGATACTTGAATTATATGGACTAACAATTTAGCGTATAACTGATTCGAATATGAAGCTTTCCGCTGTTTGGAGTTGATGTCTTTATTTTAAAAGGGACGACCCCTTCCTTATGAAAAAGAAAGAGGCCGTGGGGATAAAAAAAGACTGGTGGGGTATTTATATATAGATTAGGATTTATTGTTTTTGCTTAGATGTTGGGTGAATATCTCTTCTGACTGATATTCTTCTGCTATCTGTTTTATTCTTTCATCAGTTTGATCTAATATGTAATTTAGTTCTGTTTCGTCGAAACAATCTCCTAAGTGTATGGGAGTATGTAGTAAATCTGAATTCTGATTTGTTTCTGTTGCTAATTGTTGTCTATGAACTGTGACTTCAATTTCTCCCTTTTCATCTGTAGTGAAAAGTAAGTTGTATTTTTCTATCAAGGCAATGAATTCTTTTAAGAACTTGTATTCTGTTTCGGTCAATACTTTTATCATATTTGTTCGTTTGGTGTTTATTTTATACTTGGCAAAGTTCTAATTTCTTTTTGAACTTTAGAATGAAAGTAATATGATTTTTATTCCATTTGCTAAGTTGGAATATTCCTTTTATTCATATTACCACATCTATTCGTTTTTTTCGTATATTTGCTTCGAACGAAACTTTTCATTTGTATATTTGTTGGATTTTAAAAAGAAAAAAGAATCATGGAAGCAGAAGAATTAACTGTTGGGAGAGTTCATCATGGACATAACATACGTCGTTTTCGTATAGAAAAGAATATGAATCAGGAGGTTTTAAGCCAATTAGTACATTTATCACAATCAGCAGTATCTAAATATGAGCAGATGAGAGTGATTGATGATGAAATGTTACACCGCTTTTCACGGGCATTGGGAGTTCCTTTCGAGTATCTGAAGAGTTTGGAAGAGGATGCGCAGACGGTGGTGTTTGAAAATAATACGGTGAATGATTCGGAACAATATACAGGTGGAGCAAAGATTAGTTTGGGTACAGTTAAGTCTTATACAGAAGATAGTGACAATAGTGTTGATAATAGAGTCAACAACTTCAATCCTATCGAAAAAATCACTGAACTCTACGAACGTCTGCTGAAAGAGAAGGATGAAAAGTACGCAGCACTGGAACGTCGTTTGCAAAATATAGAGCAGAGCTTGCAGAAATAAAGAACAAATATAATGAAAGGAATCGTGATATGATGAAACAAATACCCTATGGATTGACGGACTTTGCCCGAATTCAAAAGGACAATTATTACTATGTAGATAAGACCATGTTCATCGAGAGAATCGAGATGCAACCGGCTTATCTTTTTCTGATTCGTCCTCGTCGGTTTGGAAAGAGCTTGACTTTGGCTATGTTGGAGGCTTATTACGATGTAGTATATGCTAATGACTTTGATGAGCTATTCGGGCATCTTTATATAGGTCAACATCCAACCCCGAAGCATAATTGTTATCTCATTATGCGGTTCAACTTTTCGGAAGTAAGTTCTAATGTCAATGAAGTAGAGCGATCATTTAAATTGCATTGCTGTAGTAAGCTTAGGGATTTTGTGTTCAAATATGAAGATCTTTTGGGAAAAGAAATTTGGGATGTTCTCGATGAAGAGATACAGCAAGATCCGGGTGCTTTTTTATCAGCTGTCAATTCTTATGCTTCCCGTAAAGGAAATCTCCCTATTTATCTCCTTATTGATGAATATGATAATTTTACGAATACGATTCTTTCGACCTATGGTACAGAGTATTATCAAAAGGCGACTCATGGTGAAGGCTTTGTTCGTGGATTCTTTAATGTGATAAAGGCTGCTACCACCGGTACGGGGTCCGCTCTTCAGCGTATGTTTATCACAGGAGTGAGTCCTGTCACGATGGATGACGTCACCAGTGGTTTTAATATCGGAACCAATATTACGACTGATCCTTGGTTTAATGATTTAGTAGGTTTCAGTGAAGCGGAACTGCGTGAAATGCTTACTTATTATAAAGAACAGGGAGTGCTCATGCAAACGGTAGATGAGACAATTGTCATGATGAAACCCAACTATGACAATTACTGCTTTAGTAGAAGTAGATTAGCAGATTGTATGTTTAACTCCGATATGGTGCTTTACTTTATGAAATCTTTTGTATTGCATGGAGAAAAGCCTGATGAAATTGTAGACCCCAACATTCGTACTGACTTTAATAAATTAGCTTACTTGATTCGACTTGACCACGGATTGGGAGAGAACTTCTCTGTTATTAAAGAAATAGCCGAGCAGGGAGAAATAACTACGGATATTGCTACACACTTTTCCGCATTGGAAATGACGGATGTACGCAATTTCAAGTCTTTGTTATTCTATTTCGGACTTCTTTCTATTAAAGGAGTCGATATGGTGGGAAGACCCATTCTGCATGTTCCGAATCTGGTGGTCAGAGAACAGCTTTTTAGCTTTTTGATCCAAGGATATATCAAACATGATATTTTCAAGATTGATATGAACCGGATGACGATGTTATTTGAGAACATGGCTTTCAGAGGAGACTGGAAACCGTTGTTTAATTTTATAGCAGAGGCTATCCGTGAGCAAAGCCGTATTCGCGAATATATAGAGGGCGAAGCACATATTAAGGGCTTTTTGTTGGCTTATTTAGGTATGTACCGTTATTATCAACTGTATCCGGAATACGAACTGAATAAAGGTTTTGCCGACTTCCTTTTCAAACCTAGTCCGTCGGTTCCTGTAATGCCGCCATTAACTTATCTGCTCGAAGTGAAGTATGCAAAGGCTGGCGCTTCGGAGAAAGAAATAAGGGCACTTGCCGATGAGGCGCGGGAGCAGTTACTTCGTTACAGCCAGGATGAATTGGTAGCGGAGGCTAAAGCGAAAGGCGGACTAAAACTAATTACGATAGTATGGTGTAGTTGGGAACTTGTGCTACTGGAAGAAGTACTTTAGATTCCTACTGCCTTTATCCCCTTCAAGTAGTTCCAGCATTAGTTTCAAGCGAATGAAACTTTCAGTGAGAGCAAACGTTTGCTCTCACTCTGCTACCACAGTTGCTCCCATTGCTGTAACCCTCATGAATAAAGGGATATAGATAAACTGTTAGAGCATGAGAGCAAAACTGCTATCAAATCACTGTGGAGGCTATATAATGTATCTGCCCGAATCATTTATACTGTACACGAAAAAACAGTAACAATTGAGGTGATTGCCGTGCGGAGCTAAGAGCCTTACAAGTAAAAATAGGAATGGCTACGTTTGTTATTTATAGATTTGTACAGGAAGTTCCCCTCTTAATGCCCCTAAAGCATTAAATGCTAATGACTCCATTTCCCCTTCACCGGGATAGACATGTATAGGGGCTAAGAAAGAGATTCTTTTCTTCAGTCTTGAAATGATATAGTCCGAATAAGCAATACCTCCTGTCAGCAGAATGGCATCTACTTTCCCGTAGAGTACGGTGGCGGCTCCGCCAATGGCTTTCGCAACATTATATATCATGGCATCCAGTATCAGTTCAGCTTTTTTGTCACCTTCTTCTATGGCTTTGATAATGGCGGGAACATCGGTAGTGCCTAGATGGGCTGTCAGTCCGGCACGTCCGGAGATACGCTTCTTTAATTCATCTTTCGTGAACTGTCCGCTATAACAAATATCGATCAACTGACCGGCAGGAAGGGTGCCAGCCCTTTCCGGCGAGAAAGGCCCTTCGCCGTCTAAAGCATTATTGGCGTCAATGGCTTTGCCATGCTGATGAACGGCTATAGAGATACCGCCACCTAAGTGACAGATTATCAAGTCCAGTTCTTCATATTTCGTTCCCTGCTCTTTTGCGAAGCGGCGGGCGATTGCTTTCTGATTCAAGGCGTGCCAGATGGTGATCTTAGGCATCAGCGGAGAACCCGAAATACGCGCTACATCTTCCAGTTCATCCACCACTCCCGGGTCTGCGATGAAAGCCGGGCAATCAGGAAGGGAAGCGGCCAGTTCGGCTGCAATCAGTCCACCTAAGTTGCAGGCATGGGTACGCATGGCGTGCAAAGTATCTTGCTTCATGGCTTCGTTGACTGCGTAGACTCCTCCCGGAATGGGTTTGACGAGGCCGCCGCGTCCGATGACAGCATCGAATGCAAAGGGTATTCCATTTGCCTCTAATTCCTGAAGAACCAGATTCTTACGAAATTCAAACTGGTCTATCACCTGCGGATAAACGGATAATTCTTCGACCGTATGCTTGATGTTACGGACGAGCAACGGAGTTTCGTTCTCGTAGACTGCTATCTTCGTAGAAGTGGAGCCGGGGTTGATGACCAGAATCTTCATATCTTTGGAGTTATAAGGTTTGAATTATGATTAACGGTTCAGGTTGAGCTTCTCTCTGCATTCGCAGCCGGCCACTTGCAGGCAGGCCATTGCGATGCTGTAATATTTCGATAAGCCGGAATCACTGCGGGAAGGGAGTACTACCGGACAGATAGGTCCTTGCAACAATCCTGCCATATCCGCATTGGCAAACAGGGAGACGGACTTGTAGAACGCATTTCCCGATTCTATATTGGGGAAAATCAGCACATCCGCCTGTCCGTTGATAGGCGAAACAATTCCTTTGATGTCCCCGCTCGCCTGCTCACAGGCAGTGCGTACATCCAGCGGACCGTCGATGATTACATTTCCGAATTCTCCCGCTTCGGCAAGTTCTACGATGTTTACGTAATCCAGCGAATGCGGGAATTTGGCGCTCACTTTTTCGGTGCAGTGTATCAGTGCAACGCGAGGCTGCTCGATACCGAAATGGCGGCAAGTGCAGATGGCATACCAGATCATTTCAATCCGTTGTTGCAGCGTGGGGCGTGGAATCACTGCGGCATCGGAAAAGAACAGCAGTTTATGGTAAGTCGGAATCTCCATCACCGCCAAGTGCGTGAGGATTTTCCCTTTGGGTAGCAGTCCTTTCTCTTTGTCAAGGATGGCGTGCAGCAGATTGTCCGTGTTGATGATACCTTTCATTAAAATATCCGCTCCCCCTTCACGCACGATGCGGACAGCTTCACGTGCCGCTTCGTCCGAATCTTCGATGTGAATGGTCTTCACATAGTCGGGATATTGCTTCAAGGCAGGATATTTTTCCAGAATAGCCGAATCCCCGATCATGAGAAACTCTGCAATTCCTTCTTCCAAAGCACGGGTAATGGCATATTCCGTATTAGGGTCGTTGGCGCAGACTACGGCAATTCGTTTCCTACGATTCTGTTGTTTAAGATGGGCTGTTAGCTGGGCAAAGTTCTGAATAGGTTCCATAACGTTAGATTTTTAGCAAATATCAGAAAAATCATTGAGAAAATAATACTCATAACCCGAAAACTTACGCCTGTTATGTAACATTTTGTTATATTTTAGTTGTTTTAGTGTGTAGATATACACCGAACCGTTTTTTCCTGTATTTTTGCAAATGAATCCTCCTTAAACTTTAAAACAAAATGAAACAGTTCAGAAATCTATTATTTATTAGCACATTACTCCTTTGTTGGGTACTCGTTTCCTGCAAAACGACAAGAGTTTCTTCCTCCGGCTGGTCGCTGGTATGGGAAGAGAATTTTAATCAGAAAAAAAGCTTTGACCCGCAGGTCTGGAGCAAGATTCCGCGAGGGAAGGCCGACTGGAATAATTATATGACGGACTTTGATTCCTGCTTTGCCATGCGCAAGGGCAAGTTGGTGTTAAGAGGCATTGCCAATCAGACACTGCCCAATGATACGGCACCTTATCTGACAGGAGGCGTTTATACCAAAGGCAAAAAGGCATTCCTTGACGGACGCATAGAGATATGCGCCAAGCTGAATGCCGCAAAAGGAGCATGGCCGGCTATCTGGCTGTTGCCCGAAAATGCCAAATGGCCGTCGGGAGGCGAAATAGATGTGATGGAGCGTCTGAATGACGACTCTATCGCTTATCAGACAGTTCATTCTCATTATACGTACACTTTGGGCATCAAGGATCATCCCAAGTCACACTCCACAGGAGTCATCCATCCCGATCGCTATAACGTTTTCGCTGTAGAAATGTATCCGGACAGTCTTTCGTTCTATGTCAACGACATACATACGTTTACTTATCCCCGCATACAGACGCAGAAGGAGGGACAATTCCCGTTCGACCAGCCGTTTTATCTGCTGATCGATATGCAGTTGGGCGGTTCGTGGGTCGGAGCAGTCGATCCCAAAGACCTTCCGGTAGAAATGGAAGTGGACTGGGTGCGTTTTTATCAGCGAAAGTCACTCAAATAGAACATTAAATATGAATATTCAACTTCCTTCTTTTTTACAGAAAGGTGACGAAGTAGTGATTGTGTCACCTTCCAGCAAGATAGACAAAGAGTTTCTGAAACGTGCGAAGAAACGGCTTGAATCATGGGGATTGAAAGTCTCTGTGGGGAAATATGCCGGTGGCTCTTCCGGACGTTATGCCGGAACGGTCCGGCAACGTCTGCAAGACTTGCAGAGTGCGATGGATGATCCCAAGGTGAAAGCTATTCTTTGCAGCAGAGGAGGATACGGGGCCGTGCATCTGGTGGACAAGATTGACTTTACCGCCTTTCGTGAACATCCGAAGTGGTTGCTGGGATTCAGTGACATCACTGCCTTGCATAATTTATTTCAGAAGAATGGATATGCCTCCCTGCATTCGCTGATGGCACGTCATCTGAGCGTGGAGCCGGAAGAAGACCCTTGCGTGGCCTATCTGAAAGATATTCTCTTCGGTAATCTGCCCGTTTATACTTGCGAAAAGCATAAGTTGAACAGGCAAGGTACGGCCGAAGGTATCCTGCGTGGCGGAAATATGGCGGTAGCTTACGGGCTGCGCGGCACTCCTTATGATATTCCTGCCGAAGGAACCATCCTGTTTCTCGAAGATGTCAGTGAACGTCCCCATGCGATTGAGCGCATGATGTACAATCTGAAACTGGGCGGTGTGCTTGAAAAACTGTCCGGACTCATTATCGGTCAATTTACCGAATACGAAGAAGACTGTTCGTTGGGTAAGGAGCTGTATCCCGCTCTGGCCGATTTGGTGAAAGAATATGACTATCCGGTTTGTTTTAATTTTCCGGTAGGTCATGTGACGCATAATTTGCCGCTTATCAATGGCGCGAAAGTGGAATTGACCGTTGGAAAGAAAAATGTGGAGTTAAAGTTTATTTGTTAATAATCCATTCTATCTGAACGATACTGTGGTGAAAATGACTAATTTTGAGGCTTCATATAGATAAAAGGACGATGAAAAAGAAATCTATGATAGTATTGACGAGTGCCTTTGTATTATTATCTGCTTTTTCTTGTGGAGGAGGCGGCAAGGCAACTGGTACGAATGAACAAAGTGAAAAAGTGGTGGTAAATGTACCTCAGTTTGATGCGGACAGTGCCTATTTGTATGTAAAGAATCAGGTAGATTTTGGTCCCCGTGTCCCCAATACGAAGGAGCACGTAGCTTGTGGCAATTATCTGGCCGGAAAGCTGGAGGCTTTCGGTGCGAAGGTAACGAATCAGTATGCCGATCTGATTGCCTATGACGGCACACTGTTGAAGGCGCGGAACATCATCGGCTCTTACAAGCCGGAAAGTAAGAAGAGAATAGCGTTGTTTGCACATTGGGATACCCGTCCGTGGGCGGATAATGATGCTGACGAAAAGAATCACCATACCCCTATTCTGGGAGCCAACGACGGAGCAAGCGGAGTGGGAGCTTTGCTGGAAATCGCCCGGTTGGTCAATCAGCAACAGCCGGAACTGGGCATTGATATCATCTTTCTGGATGCGGAAGACTACGGAACTCCTCAATTCTACGAGGGAAAGCACAAGGAAGAGGCTTGGTGTCTCGGCTCGCAGTATTGGTCACGCAATCCTCATGTGCAAGGGTATAATGCCCGTTTTGGTATCTTGCTCGATATGGTGGGTGGTGAGAACAGCGTATTTCTGAAAGAAGGATATTCCGAAGAGTTTGCTCCGGATATCAACAAGAAAGTATGGAAAGCGGCTAAAAAAGCAGGTTATGGGAAAACCTTCATCGATGAGAGAGGCGATACCATCACCGACGACCATCTGTTTATTAACCGTCTGGCTCGTATCAAGACAATCGATATTATTCCCAATGATCCGGAAACAGGCTTCCCTCCGACTTGGCATACCATTCATGATAATATGGACCATATCGACAAGAATACGCTGAAAGCCGTCGGACAGACAGTGCTGGAAGTGATTTATAATGAAAAGTAAATAGTTAATTAGTAAACCGTAAATAACTTCATGTCAATTAATGAATTACAAGACGAAGTGATTGCTGAATTCAGCGACTTCGATGACTGGATGGACCGCTACCAGCTGCTCATTGACTTAGGTAATGAACAGGAACCGCTCGATGAAAAGTATAAGACCGAACAGAATCTGATCGAAGGCTGTCAGAGCCGTGTATGGCTTCAGGCGGACGATGTGGATGGAAAAATCGTGTTTAATGCGGAAAGTGACGCTTTGATTGTGAAAGGAATCATTGCTTTATTGATCAAAGTCCTTTCGGGACATACGCCCGATGAAATACTGAATGCTGATCTTTATTTTATTGATAAGATAGGTTTGAGAGATCATTTGTCTCCTACCCGTAGCAATGGGTTGCTGTCGATGGTAAAGCAGATACGTATGTATGCGCTGGCATTTAAGGCAAAAGAAGGGAAATAAAAGATAATAAATTTAGGCACGGATTACGCGGATTACACGGTTTCTGCCAGATGCATCTCTTAAAACCGTGTAATCCGCGTAATCCGTGCCTAGAAAAATATAAGCTTTCCCTTGTTTAATCGCAAATTTCCTCCTGATATTCCAGTATATCTGCCGGCTGGCAGTCCAGTACTTTGCAGATAGCCTCCAGCGTAGAGAAACGGATTGCCTTAGCTTTTCCGGTTTTTAATATAGAAAGGTTGGCGGGGGTGATATCTATCTTCTCCGCCAGTTCGCCCAGAGATATTTTTCTGCGCGCCATCATGATGTCAAGGTTTACTATAATTGCCATAATTTTATTTTCTCGGTTTGAGTTAAATGGTGAGCTCCTGTTCTTCTTTCATTTTCAGCCCGATAGCGAATGTTTCGGCTACAATCAGGCAGCCGAGTCCCAATAATAAATCAGTCGTCTGTAGCGCCAGGGGAGCGATGATATAATGTTCAAGCGCGAATACTTCTTTCAGTCCCCAGTAGTTGACGACCTGCGGAATCAGGTAAAACACGAAGGACATAATCAGCAGACTACCCAGCCAGCGCAGGCGGCGGACATTCTTCCATTCGAATATCTGCGATTTGTTGATGCTCAAAATCAGCATGACAAAGATAATAAGTGCGGAGATGGTGAGCAGTGCATTCATGAGCGAACAGGAACTGCTGATAATCAGATAACTGTAGTTCACCTCTTTTCCGGTGCGTACCGCCATTTGCGTATACATGACGGGCACTTTCTCATTGTTACGGGCATTGATGATCGTATCCGGTTGGATCATGGCGATCGTAGGTACGACATCCACAAAACGGAAATCGCCTGCAAGCATAGGTCTGTCACATGCTTTCGATTCCTTGTGCTGTTCTTTGGCCAGACTCATTCCGGCTTTCATGCCTGTTCCGAACTGGTATCCTGTGGTATACAGAGAAAGTCCCAGAACTATGAATACCAATATGCTGAGAATATTCAAACGTTTTTTCATCGCTGTTATTTTTTTAGTCCGTGATATTTGTTTCTTCTTTCCAGGGATAGCGGACGGTCGTACGACGCATCGCCCAGATAACTCCTGCCAGTATCAAAACTGCTACAAAAATAGTAATTAGATAGGAGCTAGTGTTCATCAGATCGCTCATATTTTCTGCTTCCGGATATTTTGTACTGAGAAATACGGATAACGAATTATTCAGTATATGCATCAGTATGCAGGGGATGAGGCTGGCAGTCTTGTAATACGTCCATGCAAACAGGATACCGATCAGGAATGCTGGAAGTATCTGGGCAGGATTGATATGGAAAACACCGAATAAAAGGGCTGAAAGCAGAATTGCCTTTGTCGGGCTGTACTGCTGTAGCAATGCTTTGGTGATGGCTCCACGAAATAGCAGTTCTTCGAGTACGGGACCTATGACGGCTATGGCGAGAATGCCTCCCCAGCCGGACTGGAGGATATCGAAGGATTGTTCCATGATGTTGGGAATCCATTTCATTAGTTCCGCCAATGCGGATACGACGAAGCCACAGGTGAGGACAGCCAATGCGCTGAAGAACAGATACGGGGATGAAACGGGCGACCAGGTTATTTTCTTTGTGCTGATGTATCCGGCTTTCCATAAATAGATACCCATCATCAGCTGACCGGCCAGTTGCGCCGGAATCATAAGCATGGTGATAAGTGCGTCTTTGTCTAAGTTTCCGGTAGTGGCTACCAGATAAATCACACAGGGAATCATGACTAAAATGGGAGCAATGATCTGTGCGATGAGCAGATTCAGTAATATCAGTTTAATAGCAGTTCTCATATTCGTTTTATTCTTAGTATTCTTGGATAGGATACAAAGATAATCGTTTGTTATTTACTGGCAATGAAGCTGCACAGAAACATGGCTATCATTGAGATGGATACTACCAGCATCGATATACTCATTAATGACTTTTTCATAAAGTGTTATTTTTTAATAGATGATTAAATAGGAAATGTTTGTTTATCGATGATTATTTATCGTTTATCGATATGCAAATGTAGAGGTAAGTTTTGAGTTGGCAAAGGAAAAAGAGATTTTATTTATCGAAAAACAATAAAAAAGATATGTTTTTCGATATTATCGGACTCGTTTCAGCCGAAAAGAGGCTTATTAATGTGGTCAATTTAGAGAAAAAGGGGGATCATTTCTCCTGTTTGGCGGCGAGGAGAATGGCTTCAGTTTCTTCCGCATCCTTGTGAAGCTGTGCGATTAGTTCGTCGATACTATCGTATTTTAGTTCGGGGCGTGTCCGCTTCACGAAAGTAAGCCGGATAAATTTGTCGTAAATGTCGGAGTGGAAGTGAAGGATATTCACTTCGATTGTGCGGTTGGGACCATTTCCGATGGTAGGGCGGACGCCTATATTCAGCATTCCCATATAGGTCTTTCCGTCGAATGTGACCCATACGGCATAGACTCCGTCTGCGGGAATCAGTTTGTCGGGATCATCCACGCTTAAATTGGCAGTCGGAAAACCGATCTTCCGGCCTACCTGATAGCCGCCTACTACCGTTCCGTCCAGAAAGTATTCATAGCCCAGACAGCGGGCAGCTACGTCTACATCTCCCTGATGCAGCAACTTGCGGATTAAAGAAGAACTGACCGGAGCACTTTGGATGGTATCTATCTGTATATCATCTGTGTAAGCCTGTGCACGGATGACCTCAATGCCGATTGCCTGCCCGTAGCGTACATAATCGTCAAACCCTTCGCTGCGGTTGTGACCGAAACGGTGATCGTATCCTATCACCAGATACTTTACCTGAAAACGTTCTTTCAGTATTTGAGTCATGAATTCTTTGGCGGTCAGACGGGAGATGTCGGGCGTAAAATCAAGCATCAGGCAATAATCTACTCCCGTGCCTGCGAGCAGGTTTGTTTTTTCTTCGGGAGTAGTTAAAAGTTCCGGATGGTAAGCGGCGTTCATCACTTTGCGCGGATGAACGGGGAATGTGACCAATGCAGAACGCAGACCTTTGGCTGCCGCTATCTCCTTCACCTGTTGAATCAGATAGCGATGTCCCATGTGTACTCCGTCAAAGAAACCGATGGTAGCTACGCATGGTTCGGGAATCATAGCCGATGTGTCATTTATAATCTGCATACTTACATTCTCATTTTTTTCTGAAAAGATGGCTCCAGTCTTCACCGGCTTTCGGTGTGTAGGTCGAGATACCCAGTTCCTGAGCTACTTTACAGTTAATTTCGGAATCGTCAATAAAAAAAGTCTCTTTCGGGTCAATACCCGCATCTTCGGTCACCGCCTTGAATATTTCCGGTTCGGGCTTGGCCATTTTCATTTCATAAGAGAGATACGTCTTCTCAAAATAGTCCTCTACTTTGAACGTACGGTAGGGGAAGGCATTCTTGCATACCCATTTCCAGTGGATGTCATTGGTGTTGCTGAGCAGATAGACTACGTATTTCTCGCGTAGTTTGAGCAGCAAGTCGAGCTTGTAGGTCGGGATGTCTACCAGAAAGCTGTTCCAGGCTGCGTCGATCTGCTTGTCGCTTACCATCTTTCCCATCATCTCCCGAATGCCGTCACGGAATTCGGCAGGAGTGATCAGTCCTTTCTCCTGCTGCAAGAAGATTCCGTCCAGCTGGTGGGTGCAGAACTTTTCTTCTATGTTCTGGAACCCGATCTTTTTAAAGTTCTCAATACAACGTTCGCGGTCGAGATTTATCAGTACACCGCCTAAATCAATAAGTAAGTTTTTAATTCCTTTACTTTTCATTATTTTCTCATTTGTGAATACTACGTTGAACAAGGCGAATAAGTTCTCCAACCCATAACACCGTGGACGAAACGCCTATAATCAGAAGCCACGTCTGCCAGTCGAGCGGCTCTGTGCGGAATACAGCTCCACCGAACTGTACGATCAGAAATTGTCCGACCAGAATGGCCAGAACAATCAACTCCATGCCATACGATTTGGAAAGTCCCTTGAATGCCGAGTCGGTAGTGCCGAATACGCGGGCATTGAACAGGTTCCAGAATTGCAGCATGACAAAGAAAGTGAAGAAAATGGTGAGGTTATGTACATCCATACCTTGCGCACTGTGGTCGAAATAATAAATCATTCCGAGCAATACGGCGAGGAAGATCGTACCTACACCTAATATATTGTTACGCATCGCTTTGCTGATGATAAAGTCAGTGCTGCGGCGCGGTTTTTCCTGCATGACGGTTTCGCTGGGAGGGATGGAAGCGAGGGCCAGAGCGGCAAAAGTATCCATAATCAGGTTCACCCACAGCATTTGTGTCACTGTCAGCGGAAGTTCTGTTCCGATCATCGATCCCAATAACACGATCAGCAAGGCTACAAAGTTGATCGTCAGCTGGAATACGATGAAACGCTGAATATTCTTATAAAGAGAACGTCCCCACATGACAGCGGTACCGATGCTGTTGAACGAGTCGTCGAGCAGTGTGATGTCACTGGCTTCTTTGGCTACGGACGTACCTGTACCCATTGACAGACCGACTTGGGCATGATTCAGGGCAGGCGCATCGTTCGTACCGTCTCCGGTTACGGCGACTACGGCTCCTTTTTGTTGAAGCAACTGCACAAGACGTTGTTTGTCCGTCGGGCGGGCGCGGGACATGATTTTGAGGTCCATCACACGGTCCAGCGCTTCTTCGTCACTCAGTTCGGCAAAGGCAACACCGGTGATACGATTCCGGTCGGTATCTGTTTCCGGTTGCCACAGTCCGATCTGACGGGCAATTTCTGTGGCAGTTCCCGGTGTGTCACCGGTAACGATCTTGATACCGATACCAGCCGACTGGCATTTGGCCACAGCGGCGGGTACATCCGGACGAATCGGGTCTGAGATGGCTACGACTCCTAAGAAATTAAGGTCGTTGGCAGATACCAGTTCCGTGCAGTCATTCGGTTCGTTTTCTCCTACTATTTTGAAGGCAAAGCCGAGTGTGCGCATTGCCATATTCTGATAATTCAGCAACTGGGCTTCTACTGTCGAACGATATTCGACGGCATCTACCCGTCGGCCGTCCAGCACGACTTCCTTACATTTGCCGAGCACGATTTCGGGTGCTCCTTTTATATAAAGTACTTTCTTTCCGATGATCGGAGACTCGACGAGAGTCGCCATAAATTTACGTTCGGTCGAGAAGGTGAGCTGGTCGAGGATGCGGGCGTGTTCACGGAGTTCGAGATAATTTCTTCCCTGACTGTTGAGCCATAATAACAGGGCGACTTCAGTAGGGTTACCGACACCTTTCGGCTTTTCGCCCGTTGCCGCTTCTTCGAGGAAAGCGGTTGAGTTGGCGCTGATTCCTTCTGCGACGAGAGCGCTGATGTCATCATCGCCCAGGTTGCCGCCATTCTTGATTCCGTAGAAATTGGGTTCGTGTACCTGCATCAGGTTTTGAGTCAGTGTACCCGTTTTGTCCGTACAGATCACGGTGATAGCTCCCATCGTCTCGCAGGCGTGCATTTTCCGTACCAGATTGTTGGTCGAGAGCATACGGCGCATATTCAGGGCCAGGCTGAGCGTTACGCTCATGGGCAATCCTTCGGGGACGGCTACTACAATCAAAGTAACGGCCATCATGAAATATTTGAGGGTCCGTTCGAAAACCGGAAGCCACTCGTGCCAGCCGTTCAGTGAACTGAAATCAAAGTACAACAGTACATCTTTTACAAAGAAGATAAGGAAGGCAAGTCCGGCAACGGTAAAACCGATTTTACCGATCAGGTTCGCGAGCTTGGTCAACTGTATATTCAGAGGGGTCGGTTCCAGATTTTCTTCGGTGCTCTGGCGTGCTACCTTGCCGATTTCTGTGGCATCTCCCACGTGCAGTACGCGCATGGTACCGTGCCCGTCCACCACTGTCGTTCCGCGCATCACTAAGTTGGAGGCATAGGTTGCTTCTTCGTCAAAGTCCGCTTCGATCACAGTCTTGTTGATTACCGGTTCTCCGGTCAGGTTGGATTCGTTCACTTGCAGGGAGATCGCTTCCAGCAGCTGGCCGTCGGCAGGAATCTCTTCGCCTGTTTCCAATATGATAATATCGTCTACAACGACGTCTTTACGTGGGATTTCCTGTACGTGTCCGTTGCGAATCACTTTTACGAGTGTTTCTTCATTGACGGCGTTCAGTAAGTCGAATTTTTTATTGGCATCATATTCGAAAAAGAAGCCGATGCCTGTGGCCAACAAGATGGCCGCTATGATTCCGATAGTTTCGGCATATTCATTTTCGATGATGGAAATGATCAGTGAAAATACGGCGGCTACCAACAATACCCGCACAACCGGATCTTCAAACTTTTCGAGATAGAGCTTCCATAAGGAAGGACGCTTGGGGGGTGTTAACAGATTGACACCGTTCTTTTCTCTGCTTTGTAGGACTTCGTCATCCGTAAGGCCTACATGATAATAATCGTCTTTTTTTGTAGTACTCATGCAAATACATGCGTTTGATTAGGACCGCAAAAATACAACATAAAATTGTGATAAAATGTTTAATTAAAACTTTTTATGAAGTTACTTTATTCGGGACGTCCGCAAGTACGATAGGGAATCGTAAACCAGAACGTTGATCCCTTGCCTTCTACGGAGTCTGCGCCGATTTGCCCCTCCAATTTGTTTACGATGGTTTTAGAGATGGAAAGTCCCAGCCCCGTTCCTTTCTTGTCTTTGTTCAGCTTTACGAAGCGGCCGAAAACTTCCGGTAGTTTGTCGGCAGGGATTCCGGCTCCGGTGTCGGTGACATAAAAATAAAGTTCGGTATCTCTTGCCTCATAACCGATGCTGATCGTTCCCTCCTGCGTGAATTTAATGGCGTTGGTGGTAAAATTGGAGAGCACCTGCGCGACACGGTTCCGGTCGGTCTCTATGCTACAGGAGGGAAGGCTTGGTTCTGCAATTATTTGAATATTTCCTCCTGCATCGTTGACTTTCATTTGGAAAAGCTGTCGCAGGTCGGATAGTAACAGGTTGATATCTACCTTTGTATATACAAATTCCAGTGTGCCGGCTTCTATTTTCGACATATCCAGAATATCGTTTACCAGTTGCAGCAGCAGATCGGCATTCATTTTTATGATTTCCTGATATTGTGCCTTTTCTTCTTCCGTATTGGCGCTGGCAAGTATTTCTGCAAATCCCGTGATGGCGTTGAGAGGCGTGCGGATTTCGTGACTCATATTGGCGAGGAAGGTAGACTTCGAAAGGTCGGCATTTTCTGCTTTCTCCTTGGCAAGTGTCAGTTGCTTTTCTGCTTGTTTGAGTTGGGTGATATCGTGCACGGTGAGTACCATATTCTCTTCTTCGTTAAGGAGAAAATAGGAACCGGATATTACGGCGTCACATTCTACGGATTTCTTTTCGGAAGTAAGCACATTCAGAGTTGCATTAAGGTCTGTGAAGCCTCTTCTTTGTTCGAAAGCCTGACGGATGGCGCAACGTATGGGACAGGAACCGCAGTAAGCATGAGTACCGCAGCCTCCTTCCGCCGATAATGCGTTGCGGCATTGCAATAAGTCGCCCACTCTCTTTTCTTCCAGACCTTTCTGAGTTCCGGTGAGTTGATAGTAGTTTGTTTTTAATACTTTGAAGTCGTTATCTATTAATAAGATATAGGCATGGACATTTTTCAGAATGGCGCTGGCGATGTGGTTGGTATGTTCCAGCTTTCTGGATTCCCGGAATAGTCGTTTTTGCATCCGAAGACATTTTCTCCGTTCCCATAGATAGCTGAGCAGGAGGATTGCACATATAATTAGCAGGATAGGTAGCAATGCTATTAGCATGATGTAACTTGTTGGTTTTGTTCTACAAATATGTTGCAAAGATAACTTTTTTACTCGGGATAAGAAATAAGTTCGAACAATTTGCATTTTATTTGCGTTATATTATTTAGTAAACCAATAAAAAAACGAACGTTATGAAAAAGTACATTTGCACAGTCTGTGAATACATTTACGACCCCGCACAAGGAGATCCCGAGAGCGGAATTGAACCGGGAACAGCATTTGAAGACATTCCGGATGATTGGACTTGTCCACTTTGCGGAGTCGGAAAAGAGGACTTTGAACCGTACGAAGGATAAAAAATTAAGAGAGAGAAGAGATTATTAAAAAAATGACCGGAAAGCAGTGCTTCCGGTCATTTTTGCGTTTCAGCTCATGCAGAGCTTTTTTTGTTCCTGTTTTTATACTGTCGGGTCAGGTGCTTCCTCATCGCCGCCGTCACCGCCGCCGTCGGGGTTGGGAGGAGTAGGAGTGTTTCCGTTGTCAACGATCTCGCTGCCGGTTACCAGTTTTTGAATACTTGCCTTTTTCAGCATATCCTTAAACTTGTATCCCGGAGTAAATACGATCTTCACCCGACGAATCGTGTCGGAATCCACTGCCGCTTCTGTCTCCTGGCTTTCGCTGCTGATGCCGGGACGGAATTGACCGAAATCACCCAGTTGTACGGAAATACCTTTGTTTAAGTTTATATTCAGCGTATCGATCAGTGCATCGAGTACAAACTTGACCGCTCCGCTGGGAACCATTCCCACTTTAGAAATCTCATCACACAAATCCTTGAAATTAACCGTATTGGTAATAAAATTCTGTGCTACATACTTTTCGGTTTTCTCTTTACCGAAACCAATCATTCTTTTTTTAACGACATACCTAAGTGCCATAATCTTTTTTGTTTTTTAATAGTTAGTAAATCTGTTTCTTTTGTTTTGTGATCACGATGCAAATGTATGTGTTTCCAAATGAACTGCCAAGCAAAAAACTCAAAGTGCGTTAATAAGTTTCTTCAACTAAAGAAATGGTCAGATGTTTTTTTTGTTGTTCTCCTTTCATCTTTTTCCGATTGAAGATTGTCCTTTTCATATCATATCCATACCTTTGTAGATTCAAGAACCCAACGTGGCTCCGGTGGCTCAGGAGCCGGGATGTCCGGAGAACGACCGGCTAGGCGATGGAAAGGGAATGAAGAATATGAATAAAGAATTAACGGATGTAGTATAAATGATGACTTCCTGTTTATTAAGAATACACAGTTTACGCTTTTTCGACGGAGGCTTGCATGAGGTTCCTGTGGAAGAAGTGATGACGGTTGCGCTTATTGCGATATTCATCTTTGTTCCGTGCCTGTGGCTTGTCCGGTATTTAAAAGATAAGAGGCTGGACTCAGACGAGAAAGACAAGTTTATACAAATACATATTATCTCGACCATTGTCCTGACTATTGCGGGCGGTGTTTTTGCACGGATGTTCGGACTTGTCAATAAATGGATAGACGAACAGCCGTTGATTATTGCTGTTTACATCGCTTTGGCGCTTAGTTCCCTCGGCATCATTGTCGGAAAAATGATCGACTTTTGGGTGTATTGTCTCCGAAAGAAGATGTTTTAAGTATCTGTATATAGATGCCTGCAGCCTCTGCCCGAAGAAGGTTGGAAACAGGCTTATTCATCTAATGAGTTCAATTAGGGACATACGCTATATGCTTCAAATCATTTTCTTCGCATAAACCACCTGTTTTCCTGCTCCGTAGCGCATCAGTATCCCTTTTTCGATAAAAGCGTTCAGCTCTTTTAGTGCACGTTTTTTGTCGTGACCGGTCAGATGGCAATAATCAGTGCGAGTCATGCAAGGATATTTTTCAAGGTGGGCGGTTATTAGTGCCAGACATTCCGCTTCGCTACGTCCGTTACCTTTGGGCCGGGTGAGGGATTCGGTACGTTCCAATCTCATGTCATACCCTACTTCCCGCTTGAATTGTTTGGTCGGTAGATAGTTGATGTTTTTTAGTTTGATTGATTGTGCACGCACATCTTTCTTGTGCATTACGGGTGGTCCTTGCAGCGATACGGAGAAATAGCCGATCTCGCCTAATTCTACAATCCAGCCGTTAGCCAGTAAATCTTTTAACTCATTTTGAAAAGACTGCATTGCTCCTGCCAGCAAAACTACGGCTGATTCCTGTAAATTTGTGTACGCGGTCTAGAAATTCGTCCTGACCGATAGTCCCTTTGGGAACAATGCGGGGATGAAGGGGTTGTTTTTCTCCTGTCTGCTTGATATCGGGAGTCTCGTAAAGGTCATACTGTGCGCTCATAACTTAAGTTATTTTGTTGTGTTATTAATGTTTCCGTTCCTATAAACTAAGGAATCCGGCTTAAATATTAATTCGTTCTACTACAGTTCCCCGTGCGGACCACTAGAGTGGGACACAAGGGGAACTATAGTTCTTCTTTCGTGCCACTATAGTGGTACGAAAGAAGATTTGCATACAAAGTTATTAATATTAAAGAGAAAAGGGTTAACCTTACGAGGTTTTTGCGTTAATTATTTATTTCCAGCCGCAATTCCTCTTGCATCACCTTGCTTTTCCCATCCTTTGTGTATCGGTACGACAGCAGAAATACATTATAAGTATGACCGAAAGATTCCTCTACCTTGAATGTATTGGGGTATTTGGAGTCACCGTCTATCTGAGTTATCTCAATATCCTTGTACGGCTTTATCGTGACATGATTGTTTTCCTCCACTTGCAGTATGATAGCGGTTTTGTTGATGTGATCCACATTGCTTTCAAAAGACTCCGTTCCGGCTATCACGCGTACGCTGTTGTGGGTGAGTGGAAACATCTTCTTGTTACCTGCGGTTGCCATCCCGTCTGCCAGACCGGTCATTGAATAGTAAACGTTTTCGCCCTGCGTTGCATAATCGTTCTTGATGAGTATCTGATATAGAATGGTGTTTTTGCTTTCATTAATCTCGACGCCCGAGATATCCGTAGCTTTTAATCCTACGAAGTAGGTAGAATCCGGCGACAGTCCTTCGGGACGTATCCTGATCATGGTTCTGCCTGTCCGTTCGCCTGCATTGATCTGAATTTTGTAGTCTACGATCTCATATTTGTCATTGGACAGGAATTTGGCATAGCAGGCTTCATCGACGTCGTAAAGAGACCGGTTGTAGAATTCCAGTGAAGTCAGGTCTTCTTCCAGCCCGATCACCATGTCTTGTTTCGGGGCATGGGTACCTCCGGTGCAGGCTGCGATATATCCTGTCGCCTCTTCTCCGGTAGGAGACAAGGTGACTACTTCTTCAAACGTGTTATAGTAGTCACTGCTGATCAGGGCCACTACATTCTTGTACATTTCCTTTTCAAACAGCGCATCGTCATTGCATGACGAAAGCGCCATCATAAGTGCGAGTATCGTTATAAAATCTCGTTTCATTTTCTTTTTTGTTATTTAGATTAATAACCCGGATTCTGGTCGAGGGAAGGCAGTCTTCTCATTTCGTTGCGTGGTATGGGCACCCAGACAGACCTTTTGTCAACCACCCTCGTCAGGAATGAGGAAGAACTAGGGATGACACGCTGGTAGTAGGTCTCTTTGGTTGCACCGTCGGGATTCATTCCACGGATAGGTTCCTGCTCTGTCTCTTCATAAATACCCCAGCGGCGGACATCATAGAAACGTCTGTTTTCCCATAAAAACTCTACCATACGTTCGCGTTCTATCTGTTTCTGTACTTCCGGCGTACTGTTGAGTTGATTGGCTGTCAGCCCCGGCAGTCCGGCCCTGTAGCGGACTTGATTGAATGCTTTTTTAATTTCCTCTTTATCTCTGCTCATGGTATAAGGCTGACCGTCCAGTTCTACGGTGTGGGGGCCGGTCAGGTTGTTGAGTGCCTCCGCATACGATAGCAGGATTTCCGCATAGCGGATGATGGGATAGGCTTTCTGGATATGGCGGGCTCCGGTGCCGGTCCAGGCATCCATCGGATTATTGTACTTTTTGATTACGTATCCGGTGATGGGATAGTTGGGCGAAGTGGCTGTAACACCGCCACGACCGTCTTCATCCTGATAGTAGTACTTGGCTGTGTGGTTGTTGAGAGTCGAACTGGACAATGCCTGCCATACTGCCTCATTGAATCCTATAGATGCGTAGAACCGCATTTCACGATTGGCGTACATCTTATATACACCGGCGTTGAGGGGATAGCCGGAAAAGTTACGCGGTTCGGAAGTGAAGCCTGTCTCCGAGTAATATCCGTCGGCGGCGGCTTCTTCTTTCGTACGGCCGTCGTCCATCAGATAGGCGTCTACCACTTTCTGAGTGACGCAGAAACGTCCCCATCCACCCATCGAGGGAGGGAAAGAACCTTTGCTGATGGTTTCGTTGAGGTACGTCGTGTTTCTTCCCCAGATCAATTCCGGGTTGATGGACGCTACGGCTTCGCCGGTAAAGATGTCCGAATAAGATTTGAAAGGGTCTATTCCGTCGGCTCCGTTCGGGTAGGCGTCATAGAAATTGGGGTCGGAAGTGACTCCGGCGGGAAGCTCCGGCGTGTTGTCGTCTTTTGCATACGTATAGAGCTTGTACGCTCCCATATCCATCACCCGTTTTGCGGCGGCAGCAGCTACTGCCCACCGGCTTTCGTCATATTGTTGGGAGACATAATGCACACCGTCGGTCTTGCGTTTCCAGTTGCCGAAATAGGAGCTGGCAACAGGCCCGCCGTTGAATAGCGGG
>NZ_QTLF01000026.1:0-65447 GCF_003434395.1 Bacteroides sp. AM23-12 | reverse complement strand
CCGGTAGAAATACCAGAAGGGCTTTATTGTTTTGGATACTTTCGGAAATGATTTCATGCTTTCTTCAACGCTTCTTTAGAAGAAACAGGATTTAAATTAAGGGCGGATAAAAGCCAGTCTTTTCTCTTCTTCCGCAAATAAAATAGCTGTATTCACTAATGCCAGATGTGAATAGGAATCCCTTAGCTAAAGATGTGGAACTTGAGCTTACTTTGAGACAGAAGGGTGAGATTATATTGAATCGTTGAATATAAACGGAAATGAAAACTATAAAGTATTTTGCTGTTATAAGTCTGTTGGCTGGTATGTCCGGCTGTAATTCAAAGCCGGACTTAGATGGATTCCGGGAAGTAGAGATAAGTAATAATATACTGGATACTATACCGGAAAACAGATTGAATAATTATAAGGAAACGATCGAAAAGACTTATTTATTTGGTTGTCTGGTATTGGGTACAGCCGGTAGTTCGTCGGAAAGCAGTCCGGCTCGACTGAAGGAATGGAAAGAGTCTTTGAATATGCCCGACACGATAAACCCGATCTATAGAGAGAGGCTGTGGGACTTTGTTTTTTATCCACAAATTACGTATGAAGTTGAATCCAGATACCTGGGGATCTATCAGCGGAGAAAAACTGTAATTAAAGGTATCGGGCTTGGTATGATTACAGGAAAAGAAGAAGAATATATCAAATCAAGACAAAAATAATTCATCGTTGATGCTTTATTCGTTATAATATTTTAAGACAGGTGTCATTTAGTAATATAACCGTGAGAAAAGCGGAATAAAATTGGTGTAAAAGTGTGATTTTATAAGAAGAGAGTCGATTTCTTTGCATCTTTCTCTTTTTTATCAAATTGATTTTTGTAAATTTGGCGAGAATCTATTGAAGGAACATAATTAATACAGTAATAATACTAAATACTCCTGTTAATATGGAAAACAAAATTCAAGAGTTGACCGATAAGATTTATCGTGAAGGCGTGGAAAAAGGAAACGAAGAAGCGCAAAGACTTATCGCGAATGCTCAGGATGAAGCAAAGAAGATCATTGAGGATGCTCGTAAAGAAGCGGAATCAATTGTTGCTGCCTCTCGTAAATCTGCTGATGAACTGGCAGATAATACAAAATCAGAGTTAAAACTATTTTCCGGTCAGGCTGTCAACGCACTTAAATCTGAGATTGCCACGATGGTTACTGACAAGTTGATAACCGCTTCTGTGAAGGATTTCGCTCAGGATAAGGATTATCTGAATGCGTTTATCGTTGCGCTGGCATCCAAATGGAGTGTAGATGAACCTATTGTCATCTCTACGGCCGACGCAGAATCACTGAAAAAGTATTTTGCAGCCCATGCAAAAGCTCTGTTGGATAAAGGTGTGAAGATCGAACAAGTGAACGGTATCAAAACTTTATTCACAGTTTCTCCGGCGGACGGTTCGTATAAGGTGAATTTCGGAGAAGAAGAATTCATGAATTACTTCAAAGCGTTCTTGCGTCCTCAGTTAGTAGAAATGCTATTTTAAAAGGAGCGACTATGAGTAGTAAATACTATTACTTGGTAGCCGGTTTGCCGGAACTCACTTTGGAGGACAGTAAACTGAGCTATACAGTAGCCGATTTTAAAACAGAAATCTACAGCGGATTGTCTGCTTCAGACCAAAAGTTGATCGACTTGTTCTATCTGAAGTTTGATAATGCCAACGTGCTGAAACTCCTCAAAGACAAAGAGGCGGAAATAGACAAACGTGGAAACTACTCTGCTGCGGAACTCACCGAATATATTTCTATTCTGAGAGAAGGCGGGGAAATCAGCCCTAAAGAATTTCCTTCTTATCTGTCTGTTTTTATTTCCGATTATCTGAATACACCTGCCGAAAGCATGGTGTTGCAGGAAGATCATCTGGCTGCTTTATATTATGAGTACGCCATGAAATGCGGAAATAAGTTCGTCTCTTCCTGGTTTGAATTCAATCTGAACATTAATAATATTCTTGTTGCATTTACCGCTCGTAAATTCAAATGGGATATTGCTGCCCATATCGTAGGAAACACGGAAGTATGCGAAGCCTTGCGTACATCCAGCGCCCGCGATTTCGGATTGTCCGGTGAGGTGGATGTTTTTGAATCGTTGGTGAAGATCAGTGAGATCACGGAACTGGTGGAACGTGAGAAGAAACTGGATGCTCTGCGGTGGAATTGGATGGAGGATGCTATTTTCTTCGACTATTTCACCATTGAACGTATTTTCGCTTTCTTGCTGAAACTGGAAATGATTGAGCGTTGGATTTCATTGGATAAGGAAAGAGGAAATCAATTGTTCCGAAGCATCATTGAATCGCTGAAGAATGAAGTACAGATTCCCGCAGAATTCAGATAATAAATTTAAAAAAATATATGGCAACAAAAGGAACTGTTAGTGGCGTTATTGCCAACATGGTGACCCTCGTCGTTGACGGACCGGTAGCTCAGAATGAGATTTGTTATATCTCTACCGGTGGCGATAAGTTGATGGCGGAGGTGATTAAGGTGGTAGGTGCAAACGTATATGTTCAGGTGTTCGAAAGCACCCGTGGACTGAAGGTGGGTGCCGAAGCCGAATTTACAGGACACATGCTCGAGGTGACCTTGGGTCCGGGTATGTTATCGAAGAACTACGATGGTCTGCAAAACGACCTTGACAAGATGGACGGTGTTTTCCTGAAAAGAGGACAATATACATATCCGTTGGATAAAGAACGTATATGGCATTTTGTTCCGATGGTGAAAGCCGGTGATAAAGTCGTAGCTTCCGCATGGCTGGGACAGGTGGACGAAAACTTCCAGCCGCTGAAAATTATGGCTCCGTTTACTATGAACGGAACGGCTACCGTAAAGACCATTATGCCTGAAGGAGATTATAAGATAGAAGATACCATTGCTATCCTGACAGATGAAGAAGGAAATGACATCCCGGTAACGATGATTCAGAAATGGCCGGTGAAACGGGCTATGACGAATTACAAAGAAAAGCCGCGTCCTTTCAAATTGCTGGAAACCGGTGTACGTGTAATCGATACGTTGAACCCGATTGTGGAAGGTGGTACAGGATTTATCCCCGGCCCCTTCGGTACAGGTAAGACGGTGCTTCAGCACGCTATCTCCAAACAGGCGGAAGCGGATATCGTAATTATCGCGGCTTGTGGTGAACGTGCCAACGAGGTAGTGGAAATCTTTACAGAATTCCCGGAATTGGTGGACCCGCATACAGGACGCAAATTGATGGAGCGTACCATTATTATTGCAAATACTTCCAACATGCCGGTAGCCGCCCGTGAAGCATCTGTATATACAGCAATGTCTTTGGCTGAGTATTACCGTTCGATGGGACTGAAGGTATTGCTGATGGCTGACTCTACTTCCCGTTGGGCGCAGGCGTTGCGCGAAATGTCCAACCGTATGGAAGAATTGCCCGGACCGGATGCGTTCCCGATGGATATTTCTGCTATTATTTCTAACTTCTACGGTCGTGCAGGTTATGTGAAACTGGGTAACGACGAAACCGGTTCAATTACTTTCATTGGTACGGTGTCACCTGCCGGTGGTAACTTGAAAGAGCCTGTAACGGAAAATACAAAGAAGGTAGCCCGCTGTTTCTACGCATTGGAACAGGATCGTGCCGATAAGAAACGCTATCCGGCCGTGAACCCGATTGACTCTTATTCCAAATATATCGAATATCCGGAATTTGAAGAATATATCAAGGAACATATCAATGACGAATGGATCGGCAAGGTGAATGAACTTAAAACCCGCTTGCAGCGTGGTAAGGAAATTGCCGAGCAGATTAACATTCTGGGTGATGACGGTGTACCTGTGGAATACCACGTGATTTTCTGGAAATCCGAATTGATCGACTTCGTAATCCTGCAACAGGATGCCTTTGATGAGGTTGACTCGGTGACTCCGATGGAACGTCAGGAAGCAATTCTGAATATGATAATCGACATCTGCCATACAGAATTTGAATTTGACAATTTCAATGAAGTAATGGATTACTTCAAAAGGATGATCAATGTATGCAAGCAGATGAACTACTCGAAGTTCAAATCTGAGCAGTACGAAGGATTCCAGCAGCAATTAAAAGAATTGATTGCCGAAAGAAGCGTTAAATAGTAAATTGTAAATAGCTAAATTGTAAATATATAGATGGCAACAAAAGCTTTTCAAAAGATATATACCAAGATTACTCAGATTACCAAGGCTACTTGTTCGCTGAAAGCGACAGGAGTAGGGTATGACGAGCTTGCCACTGTGAACGGTAAACTGGCACAGGTGGTTAAGATTGCCGGTGACGATGTCACTCTGCAGGTATTTGAAGGTACGGAAGGTATTCCTACCAACGCCGAAGTGGTGTTCCTCGGCAAATCGCCTACGTTGAAAGTGAGTGAGCAGTTGGCAGGACGTTTCTTCAATGCTTTCGGTGATCCGATTGACGGAGGTCCGGAAATTGAAGGACAGGAAGTGGAAATCGGTGGTCCGTCAGTGAATCCGGTGCGCCGTAAACAGCCGTCGGAACTGATTGCAACGGGTATTGCCGGTATCGACTTGAATAACACACTGGTATCCGGTCAGAAGATTCCGTTCTTCGCCGACCCCGACCAGCCTTTCAATCAGGTGATGGCAAACGTGGCATTGCGTGCTGAAACAGATAAGATCATTCTGGGCGGTATGGGTATGACGAACGATGACTACCTCTACTTTAAGAATGTATTCTCCAACGCCGGTGCTCTCGACCGTATTGTGAGCTTCATGAATACGACGGAAAATCCTCCGGTAGAACGTCTGCTGATTCCGGATATGGCACTGACTGCTGCCGAATACTTCGCCGTAAACAATAACGAGAAAGTATTGGTACTGTTGACCGATATGACCAGCTACGCCGATGCGTTGGCTATCGTATCCAACCGTATGGATCAGATTCCGTCCAAAGACTCTATGCCGGGTTCGCTCTATTCGGATTTGGCGAAGATTTACGAAAAGGCGGTGCAGTTCCCTTCCGGTGGCTCTATTACGATTATTGCGGTGACAACGTTGTCCGGTGGAGATATCACACATGCTGTGCCTGATAATACGGGTTATATCACAGAAGGACAGTTGTTCTTGCGTCGTGACAGTGATATCGGTAAGGTTATTGTTGACCCGTTCCGTTCATTGTCTCGTCTGAAACAGCTGGTAACCGGTAAGAAGACACGTAAAGACCATCCGCAGGTGATGAATGCCGCTGTACGTCTGTATGCCGATGCTGCAAATGCGAAGACTAAGATGGAAAACGGTTTCGACCTGACAAATTACGACGAACGTACGTTGGCTTTTGCGAAGGACTATTCTAACCAGTTGCTGGCTATTGATGTTAACCTTGATACTACTGAAATGCTGGATGTGGCCTGGGGTTTGTTCGGCGAATACTTCCGTCCGGAAGAAGTAAATATCAAGAAGGAACTTGTTGACCAGTACTGGCCGAAAGGAGAATAATCAGCAACTAAATTTATAACCAATAATTAGCAAAAACAACGTGGCTATAAAGTTTCAATATAACAAAACCTCTCTTCAGCAGCTCGAAAAGCAACTGAAAGTGCGGGTGCGTACGCTTCCTATCATCAAGAATAAGGAAAGCGCCCTCCGCATGGAAGTGAAGCGCTGTAAAACGGAAGCTGCCGATCTGGAGGATAGGCTCGAACAACAAATTCAAGCCTATGAAGCCATGTTCGCCCTTTGGAATGAGTTTGACGCTTCATTGATAAAGGTGAATGACGTTCATCTTGGCGTGAAAAAGATTGCGGGTGTACGTGTACCGCTTCTCGAAAATATCGATTTCGAGATACGTCCGTACAGTATGTTTAACGCTCCCAAATGGTATGCCGACGGTATCCATCTGCTGGAGGAACTTGCGCATACGGCAATTGAACGTGAGTTTATGCTCGCCAAGCTGAATCTGCTAGAACATGCGAGGAAAAAGACCACTCAGAAAGTGAATCTTTTTGAGAAGGTACAAATACCGGGCTATCAGGATGCATTGCGAAAGATCAAGAGATTTATGGAAGATGAAGAGAACTTGTCGAAATCATCGCAAAAGATCATGAAGTCCCATCAGGAAAAAAGGAAGGAGGAAGAGGCATGATTACAAAAATGAAGAAACTCACATTCCTGGTTTATCATAAGGAATACGAAGAATTCCTGAACAGTCTGCGCGAACTTGGTGTAGTCCACATCGTGGAGAAACAGCAAGGTGCTGCCGACAATACGGAACTGCAAGAGAATATCCGTCTTTCCAACCGTCTGACAGCTACTCTGAAATTGCTTCAGAATCAGAAGCATGAGAAAGATGCTGTGATCGCAACGGAAGGAGGGACAGCTGCTCGTGGTTTGCAGGTATTGGATGAAGTAGATGCTTTGCAGACTGAACACGGCAAATTGTCTCAGCAATTGCAGGGCTATGCCAAAGAAAAGGAAGCATTGCAGGCATGGGGCAACTTCGATCCGGCAAGTGTCCGGAAGTTGAAAGATGCCGGCTATGTAATCGGTTTCTATAGCTGTTCGGAAGGAAACTACCAGCAAGAATGGGAGACGGAATACAATGCGATGATCATAAATCGTATTTCTTCCAAAGTATTCTTTGTGACTGTCACCAAAGCCGGTCAGGAAGTAGATCTGGACGTTGAGCAGGCAAAACTTCCCGCCTATTCGCTGGCACATCTTGAAACGTTGTATAATACAACGGAGCAGGCTATCGAAGAGAACGAAAAGAAGTTGGTAACACTTTCTGAAACGGATGTACCTTCCTTGAAGGTTGCTTTGAGGGAGTTGCAGGGACAGATTGAATTCTCGAAAGTAGTATTGAGTTCTGAACAGGCTGCCGGTGATAAACTGATGTTGATTGAAGGATGGGCTCCTGCCTATAGTAAGGTGGAGATAGAAGCCTATCTGAATGACGCACATGTATATTATGAGATTACCGATCCGATGCCGGGTGATAATGTCCCTATTCGATTGAATAACAAGGGATTCTTTGCTTGGTTTGAACCGATCTGTAAACTGTATATGCTTCCGAAGTATAATGAACTGGATTTGACACCGTTCTTCGCCCCGTTCTTTATGATCTTCTTCGGACTCTGTCTGGGAGATTCCGGATATGGACTTTTCCTGTTCCTTGGAGCTACGGCATATCGCTTACTGGCAAAGAAGGTGACTCCGTCAATGAAGTCGATTCTTTCGCTGATACAAGTATTGGCTGTTTCAACTTTCTTCTGCGGGTTGCTGACAGGTACATTCTTCGGAGCGAATATCTATGATTTGGACTGGCCTATCGTGCAACGTCTGAAACACGCGGTGCTGATGGATAACAACGATATGTTCCAGTTATCATTGATTTTGGGTGCTATTCAGATTTTGTTCGGTATGGTGCTAAAAGCAGTCAATCAGACGATTCAGTTTGGTTTCAAATATGCAGTGGCAACGATCGGATGGATTATCCTGTTGGTTTCAATGGCTGTTTCGGCTTTGTTGCCGAATGTACTGCCAATGGGAGGTACAGTGCATTTGGTTATTCTGGGTATCTCCGGTGCGATGATATTCCTCTATAACAGTCCGGGAAAGAACATATTCATGAATATCGGACTTGGTTTGTGGGATTCATATAACATGGCTACCGGTCTGCTGGGAGATGTTTTGTCCTACGTTCGTCTGTTTGCCCTCGGACTTTCCGGAGGTATTCTGGCGGGAGTGTTCAACAGTCTGGCAGTAGGTATGAGTCCGGATAACGTGATTGCCGGTCCTATCGTAATGGTGCTGATCTTTGTGATCGGTCATGCAATCAATATCTTTATGAATGTGCTTGGTGCAATGGTTCACCCGATGCGTCTGACATTTGTAGAGTTCTTCAAGAACTCCGGTTATGAAGGAGGCGGCAAGGAGTACAAGCCTTTTAGAAATTTAGAATAAAACATTGAGAAATAATAAACTAAGAATTAAACAATAAAAATAGAATAAGATTATGGAAATGAATTTGTTTATTGCCTACATTGGCATCGCAGTTATGGTTGGTTTGTCAGGCATTGGTAGTGCTTACGGAGTAACTATTGCAGGTAACGCTGCTATCGGCGCATTGAAAAAGAATGATAGTGCATTCGGTAACTTCCTGGTATTGACTGCGCTTCCGGGTACACAGGGTCTGTACGGTTTTGCCGGTTACTTTATGTTCCAGACTATCTTCGGTATCCTGACTCCTGAAATCACTGCTATCCAGGCATCGGCAGTTCTCGGTGCAGGTATCGCTTTGGGATTGGTAGCCTTGTTCTCGGCTATCCGTCAGGGACAGGTTTGTGCAAACGGTATCGCTGCTATCGGCCAGGGACACAACGTGTTTAGTAATACATTGATTCTTGCCGTATTCCCGGAACTTTACGCTATCGTTGCTTTGGCTGCCACTTTCTTGATCGGTAGTGCACTTGCGTAAATTTTTCAAGGAAAAATTTTTTTAATAAAGATCTTTCAATCCCCTTGTGAATGCAGCTTTGCGTTCACAAGGGGATATTCTTTTTTCATGGCGGGCTAACCTTTCTTTCCTCTTATTAACTCATATTTTTCGCATAAAGTATTATTTTTCAAAGAATAATGCGTACTTTTGCACTCGCATACTAAAAAGAGTTTTAATATATTATATGGTAAAAGATTTATTAACCCCCGATTATATCTTCGAGTCCAGCTGGGAAGTATGTAATAAAGTGGGAGGGATATACACCGTATTGTCGACACGGGCGAATACATTGCAGGAAAAATTCCGCGACAGAATTTTTTTTATAGGTCCTGATGTGTGGCAAGGAAAAGAGAACCCTCTATTCATCGAGTCGGATAATCTGTGCGCTGCCTGGAAAACGCATGCACTTGAAAACGATCATCTTTCCGTCCGTATAGGACGATGGAATATACCCGGTGAACCTATTGTCATTCTTGTTGATTTCCAACCTTTTTTTGAAAAGAAGAACGATATATACACAGAAATGTGGAATCGTTTTCAAGTAGACTCGTTGCACGCTTATGGCGATTATGACGAGGCTTCTATGTTTTCGTACGCTGCTGGAAGAGTAGTAGAAAGTTTCTACCGCTACAACCTGACAGAAACGGATAAGGTGATATATCAGGCACATGAATGGATGACCGGAATGGGAGCACTTTATGTACAGGAAGCTGTCCCCGAAGTTGCTACTATTTTTACAACCCACGCTACTTCCATCGGACGTTCGATAGCCGGCAATCATAAGCCGCTGTATGACTATCTGTTTGCGTATAATGGCGATCAGATGGCACAGGAATTGAATATGCAGTCGAAGCATTCCATCGAGAAGCAGACGGCGCATCATGTAGACTGTTTTACGACAGTAAGTGAAATCACCAATAACGAGTGCAAGGAATTGCTCGACAAACCGGCAGATGTAGTACTGATGAACGGTTTCGAAGACGATTTCGTACCCAAAGGCAATACATTTACCGGAAAACGTAAGCGTGCGCGCTCATTAATGTTGAACGTAGCCAATAAATTGTTGGGAACAAATCTGGATGATGATACGTTAATCATCGGTACCAGTGGTCGTTATGAATTCAAGAACAAGGGGATCGATGTCTTTCTGGAGTCATTGAACCGCCTGAACAGAGATAAAAACCTGCATAAGAATGTATTGGCATTCATCAATGTACCCGGTTGGGTGGGAGATCCCCGTGAGGATTTGCAGGCGCGATTGAAAAGCAAAGAAAAGTTCGACACACCGCTTGAAGTTCCTTTCATCACTCACTGGCTGCACAATATGACGCATGACCAGGTATTGGATATGCTGAAGTATTTAGGAATGGGCAATCGTCCCGAAGATAAAGTAAAGGTGATTTTCGTACCTTGCTATCTGGACGGTCGTGATGGTATTATGAACAAAGAGTATTATGATATATTGCTGGGACAGGATTTGAGCGTTTATGCTTCCTATTACGAACCTTGGGGATATACTCCTTTGGAAAGTGTAGCGTTCCGTGTACCTACAATTACTACTGATCTGGCAGGCTTTGGCCTTTGGGTGAACAGTCTGAAGAATCAGCATGGCATCAATGATGGAGTAGAAGTGCTGCATCGTTCGGACTATAATGATTCGGAAGTGGCGGATGGTATCAAGGATACGATTACGCTCTTTGCGGATAAATCGGAAAAAGAAGTGAAGGAAATCCGCAAACGTGCGGCAGATGTTGCAGAGCAGGCACTGTGGAAGCACTTCATTCAATATTATTATGAGGCTTATGACATTGCTCTGCGCAATGCTCTGAAGCGTCAGTTAAGCTAAAAAAACATTTTATTCATCAATAAGTAAACAAAAACATTATGAAAATTAAAGTTAGTAATGTGAATACTCCGAACTGGAAAGAGGTTACAGTGAAATCACGTATCCCTGCTGAGTTGGAGAAATTGTCCGAAATTTCACGCAACATCTGGTGGGCATGGAATTTTGAAGCGACAGAACTATTTAGAGATCTAGATCCGGAACTTTGGAAAGAATGTGGACAGAATCCTGTGTTGTTGCTGGAACGTATGAGCTATGAGAAGCTGGAAGCTTTGGCAAAAGACAAGGTAATTCTGAGAAGAATGAATGATGTTTATACAAAATTCAGAGATTATCTGGATGTGAAGCCGGATGAGAATCGTCCGTCTGTAGCCTATTTCAGCATGGAATATGGTTTAAGCAGCGTCCTGAAAATATATTCCGGTGGTTTGGGTGTATTGGCTGGCGACTACCTGAAAGAAGCTTCTGACAGCAATGTAGATCTTTGTGCAGTAGGTTTCTTGTACCGTTACGGCTACTTTACTCAAACGTTGTCTATGGACGGTCAGCAGATTGCTAACTATGAAGCACAAAACTTCGGTCAGCTTCCTATCGACCGAGTGATGGATGCGAATGGTCAGCCGTTGGTAGTGGATGTTCCTTATCTGGACTATTATGTACATGCTAACGTATGGCGCGTAAACGTAGGACGTATTTCTTTATATCTGTTGGATACGGATAATGAAATGAACAGCGAATTCGACCGTCCTATTACTCACCAGCTTTATGGTGGCGACTGGGAAAACCGTCTGAAACAGGAAATCCTGTTGGGTATCGGTGGTATCCTGACACTGAAAGCATTGGGCATCAAAAAAGACGTTTATCATTGTAACGAAGGACACGCTGCATTGATCAATGTTCAGCGTATCTGCGACTATGTAGCTACCGGACTGACATTTGATCAGGCTATCGAGCTGGTTCGCGCTTCTTCTCTTTATACAGTTCATACTCCGGTTCCTGCCGGTCACGACTACTTCGACGAAGGTTTGTTCGGTAAATACATGGGCGGTTACCCTGCAAGAATGGGTATCAGCTGGGATGACCTGATGGACCTTGGACGTAATAATCCGGGGGATAAGGGCGAACGTTTCTGCATGTCAGTATTTGCTTGCAACACTGCTCAGGAAGTAAACGGTGTAAGCTGGCTGCATGGAAAAGTATCTCAGGAGATGTTCTCTACTATCTGGAAAGGTTACTTCCCCGAAGAAATGCACGTAGGTTATGTGACTAATGGTGTTCACTTCCCTACATGGAGTGCTACGGAGTGGAAAGAACTGTACTTTAAATATTTCAATGAAAACTTCTGGTTCGACCAGTCGAATCCTAAGATTTGGGAAGCAATCTATAATGTGCCCGATGAAGAGATCTGGAAGACTCGTATGACGATGAAGAACAAGCTGGTAGATTATATCCGCAAGTCATTCCGTGATACATGGCTGAAGAATCAGGGAGATCCTTCACGTATCGTTTCATTGATGGATAAGATCAATCCGAATGCATTGCTGATCGGTTTCGGTCGTCGTTTTGCTACTTACAAACGTGCGCACCTGCTGTTTACTGATCTGGAACGTCTTTCTAAGATTGTGAACAATCCTGACTATCCGGTACAGTTCCTGTTTACAGGTAAGGCTCATCCGCACGATGGAGCAGGACAGGGGCTGATCAAACGTATTATCGAAATCTCCCGTCGTCCGGAATTCCTGGGTAAGATCATCTTCCTCGAAAACTACGATATGCAGTTGGCGCGTCGTTTGGTTTCCGGTGTTGATATTTGGTTGAATACTCCGACTCGTCCGTTGGAAGCATCCGGTACATCTGGTGAAAAGGCTTTGATGAACGGTGTTGTCAACTTTTCTGTATTAGACGGATGGTGGCTGGAAGGTTACCGTGAAGGTGCAGGTTGGGCGTTGACTGAAAAACGTACATATCAGAATCAGGAACATCAGGATCAGTTGGATGCTGCTACTATCTACAGCATTCTTGAAACAGAAATCCTGCCGTTGTACTATGCTCGTAACAAGAAAGGCTACTCAGAAGGCTGGATCAAGGTAGTGAAGAATTCTATCGCTCAGATCGCTCCTCACTATACGATGAAGCGCCAGTTGGACGACTACTACAATAAGTTCTACAATAAGTTGGCAAAACGTTTCCATATGCTGTCTGCTAATGACAATGCAAAAGCAAAAGAAATTGCTGCATGGAAAGAAGAAGTCGTTGCCAAGTGGGATTCTATCGAAATCGTATCTTGCGACAAGCTGGAAGATTTGAAAGCCGGTGATATCGAAAGCGGAAAAGAATATACTATTACTTACGTAATCGATGAAAAAGGCTTGAATGATGCTATAGGGCTTGAACTGGTAACTACTTATACAACTGCGGATGGTAAACAACACGTTTACTCTGTAGAACCGTTCAGCGTTATCAAGAAAGAAGGCGACCTTTACACATTCCAGGTTAAACATAGCCTGTCAAATGCCGGTAGCTTCAAGGTGTCTTACCGTATGTTCCCGAAGAATCCGGAACTTCCGCACCGTCAGGACTTCTGCTACGTGCGTTGGTTTATCTGATAGCTTGACGGAGTAGGGAAGTGACGCTTCCCTGCTTGACGTCCCTATATAAAAGAAGCCCCTGCAATTCGAGCGATCGAAATTGCAGGGGCTATCTTTTTATATCTCAATGTAACGGCGTGGATAAGATCAGTATCTTCGGCAAAAGTGCCTGTACTTGGATCAGATTTACCTACTGCATTAACAGGAATAAGATACCTTGTCGGATGTTGTGCCATCCTATTGGCACAACTGTGCCAACGGCGTGGCATAACTGTGCCAATATGGTGGCACAAGTGTGACAACGGTATGGCACAAGTGTTACTTCATCAGGTGAAGTCTCTTATCAGCTTCATTTATTTGACTACTTCTGCCAATTTAGCCTGAAGACCTTCTCCATGAAGACCACGGGCAATGATAGTACCGTCGCCATCAATCAGAACAGTGTGAGGAATGCTGTTCACTGCATAAAGCTGTGCGCCTTCACTCTGCCAGAACTTCAGGTCAGACATTTGCGGCCAGGTCATATTCAGTTTTTTAATAGACTCTTTCCATGCAGCAGCATCCTGATCAAGAGATACACCGACGATTTCGAAGTTTTTGCCTTTGTACTGAGCGTAAGCTTCTACCAGGTTAGGCATTTCACGACGGCAAGGACCACACCAGCTAGCCCAGAAGTCTACCAGTACCACTTTACCTTTACCTGCGTAATCAGACAGTTTCACAGTTTTTCCTTCCGGAGTCTGCATTTCGAAGTCAATGAACTTAGTACCTACGGCAGTCTTCTTTTGTTTTTCAGTCTGTTCCTTAACTTTTACGATTGTTTCGTCATTTTGGAAATTAGCCGGGATTTGTTCCAGCAAAGCTGCATTCTCTTCAGTAGAGTTATTGTAGAAAGTCTGTTTGAACAAGAATACACCTACCGGGTTGGTGATGTTTTTCTGTACACCTTCTTTGATTACTTTATCATATTCTTCTTCCAGCCGGGCACCTTCTTTTTGCTTGGCTTCTTTCTGCTCGTCACTCAAAGAAGAATCTCCCATCGCTTCGTAGATAGCGTTCATCTTTTGGCTGATATCATTGATTTGAGTTCTGATAGCTTGGTAAGCGTCATTGTTGGAAGTACCGGTTGCAGAATCATTGTCCTTTGTCAGTGCAATGTTTATTTTACCGTTTTCAAGGAAGAAATCAATCATCAGAGGTTCTCCGTTCACTTCGCAAGTGACATAACGGTTTACTGCAGAATCCTGTGTGCCTTCGAAGGTGAAAGTACCTTTAGAGATGACTGCGGTATCTAGTTTTGTAAGATTTCTGCCTGTTGCTTCCTGAAGGTAAACAGTGTCGCCGTCAGCAGCGCCTTCTACTGTACCTGTGATAACGTATCCGGCTTTGTTTCCGGTACAAGCTACCATACCCAACGCTGCCGTCGCAATAACTAAATAAGTTAACTTTTTCATGCTTTTGTAAAATTAGTGAATAAATATTTATGCAAAGATAGATTTTTTTTCTGTCTGGCATCGAAAAACACTGTTATATTAGATTAACACGTAGGTGGAAATCGTAGAAATGTGTACCTTTGCAGCCCAAACTTTTAGTATGAATATGCAAGAAGACAAATCCATCATTGAGGTTAGCCATGTATCGAAGTTTTTTGGCGACAAAACAGCTTTGGATGATGTAACTCTGAACGTGAAAAAGGGCGAGTTTGTTACGATTCTCGGACCTTCCGGCTGCGGAAAAACAACATTGTTGCGTCTCATTGCCGGTTTTCAGACAGCTTCGGAAGGCGAAATCCGAATATCGGGTAAGGAAATCACACAGACTCCACCCCATAAACGTCCGGTGAACACGGTATTTCAGAAATATGCCCTGTTCCCGCATTTGAATGTATACGACAATATTGCTTTCGGCCTGAAGCTGAAAAAGACGCCGAAACAGACAATCGGCAAGAAGGTGAAAGCCGCATTGAAGATGGTTGGTATGACGGATTACGAGTATCGGGATGTAGATTCTCTTTCCGGTGGCCAGCAACAGCGTGTAGCTATTGCCCGTGCCATTGTCAATGAGCCGGAAGTGTTGCTGCTCGACGAACCGTTGGCTGCGCTCGACCTCAAAATGCGCAAGGATATGCAGATGGAACTGAAAGAAATGCATAAATCTCTGGGCATTACATTTGTATACGTAACTCATGATCAGGAAGAAGCCTTGACATTGAGTGATACGATTGTCGTGATGAGCGAAGGAAAAATCCAGCAGATCGGTACGCCGATTGATATCTATAATGAGCCGATCAATTCATTTGTTGCGGATTTTATCGGAGAAAGTAATATTCTCAACGGAACGATGATTCATGATAAACTGGTACGCTTTTGTGGTACGGAGTTTGAATGCGTGGACGAAGGTTTCGGTGAAAATACTCCGGTGGACGTAGTCATTCGTCCGGAAGACCTTTATATTTTCCCGGTTTCGGAGATGGCGCAACTGACCGGTGTGGTACAGACTTCGATCTTCAAAGGGGTACACTATGAAATGACTGTGCTTTGTGGCGGATATGAGTTCCTTGTTCAGGATTATCATCATTTTGAAGTCGGTGCGGAAGTGGGGCTGCTGGTGAAGCCGTTTGATATTCATATTATGAAGAAAGAACGTGTATGCAATACATTTGAAGGAAAGTTGCAGGATGCTACTCATGTAGAGTTCCTGGGCTGTACGTTCGAATGTGCTTCTGTGGAAGGGCTGGAATCCGGTACGGATGTCAAGGTCGAAGTAGACTTTGATAAAGTGATCTTGCAGGATAACGAAGAAGACGGTACGCTGACGGGAGAAGTGAAGTTCATCCTTTATAAAGGTGATCATTACCATCTGACTGTATGGTCTGACTGGGACGAGAATGTGTTTGTGGATACGAACGATGTCTGGGATGACGGAGACCGTGTGGGTATTACTATCCCTCCGGATGCGATTCGTGTAATTAAAATAACCGATTAACAGGAAAGGAAGTGAATAAGAAGTTTATAGTATTTTTGTCATCACGTAAGAGCTGGACTCTTCCTTACATTATTTTCTCGGCGATCTTTGTGGTCATACCGTTGGTTCTAATTGTCGTGTATGCGTTTACCGATGATAACGGTCATCTGACACTCGCCAATTTTCAGAAATTCTTCGAACATCCCGAAGCGATCAATACCTTCGTCTATTCCATAGGTATTGCCATTATTACGACTCTTATCTGTATCCTGCTGGGATATCCCGCAGCCTGGATATTAAGCAACAGCAAGCTGAACCGTTCCAAAACAATGGTGGTGTTGTTTATCCTGCCCATGTGGGTGAATATTCTGGTACGTACCCTTGCCACTGTCGCTTTATTCGACTTTTTCAGCGTTCCGCTGGGGGAGGGAGCACTGATCTTCGGTATGGTTTACAACTTTATCCCCTTTATGATCTATCCCATCTATAACACATTGCAGAAGATGGACCATAGCTACATTGAGGCGGCGCAGGACTTGGGGGCTAATCCTGTACAGGTCTTTTTCAAGGCAGTTCTCCCGCTTTCCATGCCGGGAGTCATGAGCGGTATCATGATGGTGTTTATGCCGACCATTTCGACATTCGCCATTGCCGAACTGCTGACGATGAACAATATCAAACTCTTTGGTACTACCATTCAGGAGAATATCAATAACAGTATGTGGAACTATGGGGCAGCACTTTCGCTGATCATGCTGCTGTTGATAGCCGCGACTTCACTGTTCAGTACCGATGATAAGGATAATACGAACGAAGGAGGTGGGCTATGGTAAAGAAGATATTCGCTCAGACTTACCTGTGGGTATTACTGCTGTTGCTATATTCCCCTATTGTGATCATTGTGATTTACTCTTTTACCGAGGCGAAGGTATTAGGTAACTGGACCGGGTTTTCGACCAAACTTTATTCATCGCTATTTAATACAGGTGCCCATCATTCTCTGATGAATGCCCTGATCAATACCATTACCATTGCGCTGCTGGCTGCCACGGCATCTACCTTGTTGGGCAGCATCGCTGCCATCGGCATCTTCAACTTAAAAGCACGCTCGCGCAAGGCGATTGGTTTTGTGAATAGTATTCCTATTCTGAACGGTGATATCATAACCGGTATATCGCTTTTCCTTTTATTCGTATCTCTCGGAATCACGCAGGGATATACCACAGTGGTACTGGCGCACATCACTTTTTGTACTCCTTACGTCGTATTAAGCGTTCTGCCGCGCCTGAAACAAATGAATCCGAACATTTATGAAGCTGCCCTCGATTTGGGAGCTACACCTATGCAGGCTTTGCGGAAGGTAATCATTCCGGAGATTCGTCCGGGAATGATCAGTGGCTTTATGCTTGCACTGACGCTTTCAATCGATGATTTTGCCGTAACTGTATTTACCATCGGTAATCAAGGGCTGGAAACGCTTTCCACCTATATCTATGCTGATGCCCGCAAGGGAGGTCTGACTCCTGAACTTCGCCCGTTGTCCGCCATTATTTTTGTGGTGGTGCTGGCTTTATTGATAGTGATTAATTACCGTGCCGGAAAAACGAAGAAGAAAGAATCATGAAAATGTGCTGCTACGTAAATAAAATGAAAAGAATAGTTTCTGTTAACTTGTTTTTGCTGGTGCTGGCTGGTTTTCTGAGCGGTTGCTACAATTCCGGTGAGTCACGCGAGAGAGTCCTTAAGATCTATAACTGGGCAGATTATATAGGAGAAGGTGTACTCGAAGATTTCCAGGCGTACTATAAAGAACAGACAGGTGAAGATATCCACATCGTCTATCAGACATTCGACATCAACGAGATCATGTTGACGAAAATAGAAAAGGGACATGAGGATTTTGATGTGGTTTGTCCTTCGGAATATATCATTGAGAGAATGCTGAAAAAGCATCTGTTGTTGCCTATTGACACCACTTTCGCCCATTCCCCTAATTACATGAATAATGTGTCACCATTTATTCGCGAACAGATTAATAAACTGAGTCAGCCGGGTGAAGAAGCAAGCCGTTACGCTGTCTGCTATATGTGGGGGACCGCAGGTATTCTTTATAACCGGGCATACGTTCCCGATTCCGACGCTTTCTCCTGGGAATGTCTTTGGGATAAGAAATATGCAGGAAAGATTCTGATGAAAGACAGTTACCGTGACGCTTATGGAACAGCCGTTATCTATGCCCATGCCAAAGAGCTGGAAGAAGGGACGGTGACGGTGGAAGACCTGATGAATGATTACTCGCCACGTGCTATGGAGGTAGCCGAAAAGTATCTGAAAGCTATGAAACCGAATATTGCCGGTTGGGAAGCGGACTTCGGTAAGGAGATGATGACGAAGAATAAAGCATGGCTGAATATGACCTGGAGTGGCGATGCGATATGGGCGATTGAAGAGGCGAATGCGGTAGGAGTGGACCTTGACTACGTGGTTCCGAAAGAAGGAAGTAATATCTGGTATGATGGCTGGGTGATTCCTAAATATGCGAAGAATCCGGTGGCTGCCAGCTACTTTATCAACTTTATGTGCCGTCCGGACATTGCGTTGCGTAATATGGATTTCTGTGGATATGTGAGTTCTATCGCTACACCGGAGATTCTGGAAGAGAAAGTGGATACGACTCTGGATTATTATGCGGATTTAAGTTATTTCTTCGGTCCGGATGCCGACAGCATACAGATTGATAAGATTCAATATCCCGACCGTAAGGTGGTGGAACGCTGCGCTATGATTCGTGACTTCGGAGATAAAACCAAAGAGGTACTGGATATCTGGTCACGCATCAAAGGTGACAATCTGGGGGTAGGTATTACTATTCTGATTTTTGTTGTCGTAGCTTTGATGAGCGGATGGATGATTTATAAGAGATGGCAACGCTACAGCCGTCGGAAACAACAAAATCGCAGAAGCAGAAGAAAGAGAAAAAAGAATGTGAAGCGGTAAGTTAAAAACACCCGGTAATAAGCGGTGGATGATAAACGAATGAAACGGTTAAAACCGGGCATCGTTTGTCATCCACCGTTTTTTATCCTACTCTTTTCATAGAACGGATGATGCCTTTCGTCTCTTTATCTACACGCAGAGATTCAATGATTTTCTGCAATGATTTATTGTATGTCCAGTTATCCAGTTTGCTTCGCTTCAGATATTTCATCGTCTTATCTGGAAATTTAATGAAACAGATTGATATCATCCATGCCATTGCCATACGTGCATAATAGGCTTCATGAGTGAATAAATCGGCATATTCTAGCAATGAATCGATATGATCCTCATCTACATAATGAAACAGCATCACAATTCCGAATCGGATTTCATATTCTTCTTTTGATTTCAGATAAGGCTGGATAAACTGCCATACTGTTTCTTTCCCTTTTCCTACCGCCGTCTTTTTCAGTTCACCTGAGAAAATATCGCATACGGCCCAGTTGTTGATACGCGGGACGAAGAGACGAATATAGTGGATTCGTTCTTCCAGCTCCATTTTAGCGAGTCCGATAATCATTCCCTGTAGCATTGTCTCTTCATAATACTGTGTATCGGTTGCTTCAACGAATGTACGCCAGCCTTCTTTCTTGGCGAGCCCTTTAGCCATTATCCGGAGTTGCGGGATGCGTACACCGAGAATATTATCGGCACCGGGAATTAAAGAGGAGTGAAATTCCCTGTATGCAGGGTCTTCCAGAGTTTTCAGTTCTTTTCGGACGCTTTCTGTTGTTGTCATTAGCTGTAGATTTATTATTGATGCAAATATAAAAAAAAGAGTGTGTCTTCTTTCGCAGACACACTCTCTTTTACATTTTATTCTGTAAATAATTAAACAGTCACCTTATTTCTTAGTCATATCAAAAGAAAAGGTCGTTGCCGGAAATTTATCAAACCGTTCTTCATTTACTGTAACTTCTGTTGCCTGAATAGCAAACTTCAGTTTCTGACCTTCATAAGCATAACTGCCTTTCTCGTCAGCTTTGATTGTCACTTTTACGGTGAGTTTAGGAGTTTCTTCTTCCCCTTCAGTTTTTCTTATGGGTTGTGGTTCCATTGCGATTTCCAATACCAAGGGTTCAGGTGACATTTGAAGTAAGATGTTGTCTTTATTATCATTGAAAGCTGCCTGATAAGGGATTTTGTATTCTACATCTCCTACCGCTTTGATGATGGCTTCGGCTGCGTCCGGATCTTCGATAATGCTTTTGATCAGATCCTCTACCGGGAATTTGCTGATTAATATATGATTATCTTTTAATTCGGCATTTACGGTGACTCCGTCTCCAGCTTCATTCTCTGCATTTTCCAAAGGAGCGATAGAGGTTGTCTGCATTTTGCCGGAATAGGTGCCTTCTACATCTTTGAGAGAATATACCGGAATATTTTCATCATCATCACTGCTACAAGAAGTAAAGATACTAGTCATCCCCAATGCCATTACCAATAAAACAAAACGACTTAAGCAACATACTTTTTTCATTTTAGTTAAGGTTTTCATACTTGTTAAACAAATTAGATTATTAATTCTCAAAATTAAGGTGTACGTACATAGAGTAAATACCGGAAATAACGGAATACTGCATCAAGCAAATGAAAAAGAAAAAGGTACTCCAGTCGATTTCTCCGTAAATATCGCGCTGGAGTACCTCCGGACATATTTTTATATGTTCGTTTTATTCCGACTATTTTTTCTTGATAGATTCTTTAGGGGTAATTCCGAAGTATTCTTTATATCTGTTGCGGAAGTTTTTTACATCTTTCAATCCGATCATTTCCGGTATGGTGCCGACAGGATATTTCCCACTTTCTAACAATTCATGTGCCTTCTCCATTCGAATAGCTTCAATAAAGACAGTGGGAGCTTCACCGGTCAGCGTTTTCCACCTGTTGTAGAATTTAGTTCTGCTCATTCTTAAGTGTGAAGCAATTGCATCAATAGTCAGGTCTTCGTGCTCTATTCGTTCCAGAATATAATCTTTCACTTCATTGATCAATGAGTTTTTAGCCCCCTCAGTAGCTTCCTTTATGATTTCTACTGGTTGTACTTGCAGAAAATGTTCTCCGAATACTTTGTGCAGGAATGCTTTTCTAAGAAGGCGGCTGTTCCTGATAAGAACAGCAATCTCTATCTTTAAATCCTCCACATGAAAAGGAGTATGCATGAATGTGTCTGCTAATGACGCTTCCCTTTTACTGCGTTGGTCGGCATCTATATGCGATCCGTAAAGGATGACCGGTATAATAGATGTTTCTTTAGACGTCTTCAGTCTTGAAGAAAGTTCATCACCGCCCATTCCGTTGAGCACTGTATCGCATATTACCAGATCCGGATGTTCCCCTTTGATATATCCCAATGCGTCCGCTCCGTTTTCAAAGCCTCTGACTATGTATTCCTCTGATAAACAGGTCTCCAGATAGGATCTGAACTCTTCGTTACTGTCGACCATAATCACGACAGGTCTGGACGAATTTCTTTTCTGCGAACTTTTGTGGAATAAGGCATCAATCTTTTCTTCTTCTATATTCTTCTCTATATGAACCAAACTGCGTTCGGATACATTTTCATAAGAGGGCTTTACAGGAAAACGCAATGTGATCGTATGACATGAATTATTGATTAATATTTCTCCATTGCATATTTCTGTCAGTTTTTTGCATAAAGCACTTTTTGCAAAGTAATATTTAGATTCTGTTTTTTGTTTAATAAGATGTTTACCGGAGCATTTATAACATTTCATTAGGTTTTCATTTCCAGTATAACTCACTTTTATTTTCCAATATTTATTGCATAAAGATGCATGTATAATAACTTTTTTTGAATATTCTGTATGATCTATTATATTCTTTATAAATTTCTCTATTACGGGAGATATTTTACTTTGATCTATCCATACGCTTGCATATTTGAATTCTGTTTGGATTTCTAATTTAATATGTCTGTTTGCTGCGTGATCTTTCAGAGAAGATATTTTATTTTTAAGGAAATTTCCTAATTCATATTCCGTAATATTCATTCTTTTGGAATGAGTGGCTATTTGCTTCAGATCCATTAATCTGGTTAAATGATCATTAAGGCAATCTATGTTGCGGATAGCCAGTGACAGATCCTTTTTGATAATGTCCGGGCAGTTATTACTATAGGTTGACTTTAAAGGCGTATGAAGCAATGTGATCGGGGTACGAATGTTTCGGAAAGAGTCCATGAAATACTGATTTTCTTCTTTTAAAAAAGCAATTTCTTTCCGCATGGCAAGAGAATGAGACAAGAGCCAATACAATAAAAGTATTCCTGCTGTTGAAAATAAAATTGGCAATAATTCACTTTGGGTGGTTGTAACCACGATAATAGAAGTGTATAATGACGTTATAATTAAATATTTCATATTAATCTGTTGTTTTAGTAACGTCACTTGGCGAAATTGATTTATTCCTCTCGTTCGAGTTTGAAGCGAGAAAAATGCACTGTATTATGGTTTCATGATTGTATATCAATAAGTTCAAATAACATGATCTCTAAATTATTTGTTCTTTGAAGGCTGATATCGGGAATGCGTAGTATATATGTAGAATTTTAATTCTAATGTTTGAACCCTTTTGAAAGGAATAGGGCAAATTTCCTCCAAGTAACAATAATTATTTGATTATTTTTTATTAAATATAAATGTTAAATATATTGTAAGTAATGCGCGCTCCTCAGGAGGTGCCCGCGCTTTGTGTTGGGTACTTTTGGAATAACTTCCATTTAGTACCAATTTAGATTCTCTCATTTTTGGGTTCTTGGATAATATATACGTATTTTTTTATAATATAATATTGCTTGTTCTTATGAGGTAAATATACGTCATAGTTGTAAAAAATTGATATAATATCTGATTAAAAATAGGGACTTGTTGCTCTTTTGTATGATGTTTGCGATAAAATGTATTGAAAACTTGTATATTTTTAATACAATGTTATATTTATTGTTCGTAGAAAATGATAATGCTTGCTTATTGAAGGTTCTGTCTATTATTAATTTATGTTTAATAAAATCATAATTAGATCAAAACAGTCATGGAATTCTTTGTTTTTATTCCTGGTTTGGGAGATTGATACGTAGATTTACAGTATGGTTCTATGAAGTATGCTTAATAAATTGGTATAATGCTATATATCTTTTCTTATATTTATCAGGTTGGTTTAAAGCATTCTACCATATGAATTAATGAATTCTTGCCAGCTATTAGCCGCTTGTTGCTTATGTTTTATTCTGTTGCACTTGTGTAGCTACAGGGATGCATAACTGTAGCAGACTTGTTGCACAAGTCTGCCTGTCTGATTACTCCACTGTAACTTTATTGTTTCTTTATGATTGGATAGGGGGGAGTGAAAAAAGTGCAGTTTTCTTCTATGAAAAAGTGAAAAGTATATAGATGATTTTTGTAAACTTGTAGAAAAAAGAACTGTTTTTGGGGGTAAAGTGTTGATTAGTAGTGCTGTGACATTTTTGCTTTTCCCCTTATAATAATTAGATTAGATACAAAAATGTCACAGCATTCATCTGATTATCCTCGGTTGCTACTTCTCTTCTTTTTTTGCACGTAACTTTCCCTCCAGTTAATTATATGAGCGTTGGAAGAGTGAGTAGCTTCCGAAGGATATATTATCTAATAAATGTTGTATGAGTAATTCTTCACATGTTTCCTTTACTAAAAAGGAACATGTGAAGAAATACATTACTCTCTCACTTTAAACTACTTCCCCCTCTTTTGTTGAAAGAGGGAGAAGTGTATTTTAATACTTCATCAAGTGTGATGCTTTAAAGCTTTTGGTTAATAATTCTTTGGATAAGAATTACCGTCATAAGTACAAGTAGAATTGAAAGCTCCTTTTGCAACACCATTCAATACGCTTACGATATTGTTGGCTCTAAGGTCATAGTAACCGATAGCACCATAACCTTTATTTGCAACTTGTGTTGCATAAATTTGGGCACTACTAGCAGATGGGGCACTGTTAAGGTTGATGGTATAAGGTGCCCATTTGCTATTCGGCATGCCAAAACCTGTACTCCATGATGCAGAGTTAAAGTATGCATAAATACCATAGTTAATATAACTATTTACGTTTGTAAGCTCATAGGCATAGCCGTAATTGAAAGCTGTAATAGTTTTGTTTGGCATTTTGTTGTGGAGCGCAGTAATCAAATTGGAGAAAGAGCCTGTACTTCCAGATGGATAACCATTTCTTCCGTATTCAGCCCATTCGTCGTCAAAGTCTACACCATCTAATCCATATTGACTAACAGCATTGGCAACGGCGGTAGCAAACTGTTCAGTCTGAGCTGAATTCATGTTTGCGAATCCGAGTCCTGTATGGTCACCTAATAGACCGAGTAAAACTTTGATACCTTTGTCTTGAAGAGGCTTAATCAGAGTGTCTTTGTGGTCCAAAATGTACTGTACATTTGGATTGTTATATAAAGTAGCGTCTGAGCCTACACCTCTTATGTTGGCAGCGAACAGAATTACATAATCGAAAAATGGAGCATCATCCATAATATATGACCCTGCATTAAGAGGATTGATATCATTTACTTCAATATAAACGATGTTTTTAATACCTGTGCCCGAACGGGTGACTACTTCAGATTGATTATTATCTGATTGGTTTACTGGCATTTCTTCTTGTGAGCATGCGCAAAATGCAAATATAGCGATAGATGACGCTAAAATTTTATACAAGTTTTTCATAATGTAAATTTTAAAATTGATTTAATGATTTTTCTTTTCTTATAATCAATGCGGAAGACATGTCTTTGGCATTGATAGGATACGTGTTTGGTGGAAGTTCCTCCTTCATAGTCTGATTTTTATGCGTAAATATTCTGCATCTCCTTTCTCAGTTTGTCCATATTCACAGATGCTTTATAAATATGAATGTTATATCTTAATAATCTTTAGGCATGAGAAGATCATGAATGTTGAGGTATTGATTATTTGGAGAGTTAATACCTGTTACAAAATATTCTTTTTCCATATCACATAAGTTACAGATAGCACCATAAGCCATATAAGTCGGTGCATAAGATTCCGTTCCTGCACTAACATAGTCTACTCTATTTACTACAAATACATGGTTTATTCCAGCGGTTATCATTGGTGAGGGTTGAGTAAACATTTCTATCACTTGATCTAAAATATTAGTTTGTTCACTTGATATATGTATATCAGTGTTCAAAGCTCCCCATTTTTCTTTGTTTAATCCTGCAATAGGACGTGTCCATTTTTCAGGAGTACTCCAAGGATCAATAATTGTGTTCAATTGATCACACCAAGCATAATCTACAAGTTCTCCTAATTTCAAATTAGCGTCATTAGTAATCCCTTCCGGAGATTCAGAAGTTTGTGTATAGGTTATGATCTTGTTTCCTAGCTTATCTCGTAGAGATTCTACGAATTTGCATAGATTGTTTGAGTAATTAATGTTTTCATTACTTTCTTCATAGGAAAAATTAGCATCATATAGATTGACTCCATCTAAATGATATATATCAATCATTTGTTTTATTCTTTCTACAAATATCATCATTTCTTTTTCTCCCAGATTGGAAAACCCAATTCCTTCTCCGGCTCCCTTAATGGCAAGGCAAACTTTGTGGTCTAACTGTTGTAATGGTACAATGTACTTCTCACGTTTTTTTAGTACGTATGCCAGATCATCTTTTAGATATAAGGATGGCAACTGATTATCGTCTGCCTTGACGGTAGCGAACTGTAGGTTGATTATATCGAATGGATTGTAGTAATCTACTTCTGGTGATGAAAGAGACATAGATTCAAAATAGAGCTTGTTGAGCAGTAGAGGATTGGTGAATTCGGGATCTACCCCTGCTATCTGAATGAAGTTTTTCTTTATAGCGTTATATTCGGCAGGAGCCATTCCCCATACATTAATTATATAATATAATGTTTTGCGTTCACTAGATATGGCCGGGGAACTATTGTTCTCTTCTACTGTCAGAGGGAGCACATAAATAACAGAATCTTCTATGGCTTCATCATATTTGAAAGCAATAGAGACAGAGTTTGACTGCTGTTCTCCTTTCTCTATTGTCATTTTTCCACTGTTACCTAAATCTACGTATTCTGTAGGATACAGAGGGTAATTCGTTCCGTGCTTCGAATTGAAGTCCAGTACTTTCGATTCGTCTACTTTTACGGTATAATTTCCTGTTTGTGAAGCCGGTTCTGTTAAGCTGATGTGAAATTGATCGCTCAAACTGGCATGGTCCATGTTTATCTGTGGGTTTTCCATCGCATAATTATCGCTTTGTAATATACCCATAGAAAGACCTATACCTCCGGTTTCGGGGAATGTACCGGCATCGATATTAAGATCGTTATTTTCGCAGGCAGTCCCAATAAAACCTGCCGCAAATGCCAGAATCAGTATATGTTTCAATATTTGTTTCATATTTTGATTTTTATAAGTTTCTCATTTCTAATCTTCCCTATTCACTTGCGGAACTTCTATGCCGCTTGGCCATAGTTCCTCATTTTTTACGTCATATTCTTCTTTGCTATTGAAATCTTTCCAATAACGAACAATGTGTGCATCGTTATGATATTTGGAGTAATCCTTGATATCATTGCCGCTTCCTTCATTGAATTTCCAGTAAGCAGCGAGGTGTGCTTCATTTTCCGGATCTTCAATGTCGTACATGTTTTTCCAGATTTCCTGTTGTGTACGTGCTACATCCCAGATACGTGCCTCACAGACATTACCGTTAAGTTGACGGTCGATAAGCCAGCGGTCATTATAAGAACGTCCTATGTAGAAAAGCCAGTCACCATCGCTTGCACCGGGAAAACTTTCCTGTTTGCGGTTGGCAAGTTTTATTTCGGAGAATTCGCTGTTGCCATAGTTAGTGCTTCGGCTTTGTTCTTTTCCATTGACGTAGAAAATAATTGTTTTGGTGGCAATGTCGTACGTTAGTGCGAGATGGTACCATTCATTTTCTTTCAGTAATTTGGCTTTGTTGGCTTCGGGGAACTTTCCTGCCGGAGTCTGTATCTGCAACTGTTGACGTGGGAAGCCTGCATCGCCTGCCCGGAAACAGAAATATTGCTCGATGCCCATCAGACTGGAAATGTCTGTATTGGCTTCGTCGAAATTGGATATACGGGTGATTATTTCAAAGGTGACAGCCTTCAAATTGTTCAGATGAGCAGCATTGCCGGCAGGCTCTGTTCCCCATTTGGGTACATAGAATCCGGGAACTTCGACGTAGCAATAGCGTAAGTCAACAGCGGTAGTGATGGCGCTGGAGCGTTTCACTATATACCAGTAGGTGGTTGAGCCATCCAATAGGCCTACACCTTGTGCGGAATTAAGAGACACTGGGCAGAGATATGCTTTATCAATCTCCAATTCTGTCAGGTTTTCAAAATAAATATGTAACGGAGCTGAATTGATTTTGCCTGCGCGTATTGTCATTTCGTTGCTCTCCAATCGGTAATGTTTGGCCGGCAATATATCATAGCTGGTATTATTGCGTGAGTTGTAGGCTTCTACTTGTGAAGGGTCAACTGTTACGTTGACCGTAACATCAGTACCAGCAGGATATGCCAGCCTGGCTGTGAAGCTCTTTTCGCGCTGAATAATCGTTTTGTTGAATGTCATAGTCTCCGACGTTTTACTTTCGGCTACACTTAAATAGACACCGTTGTCGAAGGGGGCGCTTTTACTATAATCGGCATTGTCGCAAGCAGTGACAGCAAGTAACAACATGAAAATTGCGAATCGTATTTTTTGCTTTTTCATCTTAGATTCCTCCTGTGTTTATTTTAAAGGTGAAGGGTTTAAAGTCTGTATGGCACCACGTGTCTCCTTATAGGTGATGTTAGCATGCGAATAATCTGCAGCGACATTCTGTATCATTAAGCCGCCGATAGGCCCGCAGTCTATTACCTGTATGGCGAAGAAAGGCACTTGTGAGACAAGCCCGTCATTATTGTCTGTAGTCATTAGCTCCGGATCGCCGGTAATGAGCAGCTTGTCCGAGGGAATACCTGCATAATAGATAGCTTCATTAATCAGAAGACGTAACTGGCTGGCATTTTTAGAGGAAGTAGTATTGAGTACGTAGCGGGTGAATACATCCCGGTTCGCTTCGGGAATAAAAAGTGGATTACTTTCCAGAAAAAAGATTTTTCCATTTTTTGCTAACGGTGTAATCTTGTCAAGCAGTAACTGACGCATCTCGGCTATACTTGCATTGACTGCTGCGTTATTACCAAGTCCGATGTCACCGGTGTAGGAGATTGAGGCTCCGTCAAGTCCATTGTCGTTAATGGCGGATACCATTTGTTCTAAAGCGGGAGTCAGAAGTGTTTTGATTTCTTGTCCTGAACTTTCTGCATTCTCTTTGATACTGGTCAGGTTGAAACTAAAAAGAATCTTTGTTGCAAAATTAGTCTGCAATACAGGAATGTCTTCCAGATCGGCTGAATTAAGTGTTACCGCATTTTCCAGAATGACGGCATCAATGCTATCCGGCATCGAACGAAGAAAGTCTTTTTCTCCGTCTCCGCTATGTCCATTGTCGAAGCGTACACATACGGCATAGTGTTTGCGACTTTTATAGTTGCGAACAGCTTGTGTGTAACGGGCATATAGTTCAGGGTTCTGACCATCGGGGGTAGTTACTCCGTAGTCCACCTGTTCCGTTTCGGTCCAATCGTCACACGATATCCATAGACAGCCTGCACCAATCGTGAGAGTGACGACGGTAAGGAAACTGAATATAAGGTTTTTATTTTTCATATTATCTTAGTTTTTAAAGATTCTTACTTGTTTGCTTTACGATCCCACCATACATGGGTACCACCGGTATCTCCCCCCTGATTATTACTACTTTCCTTTATCAATACATTAATGGCATTGTTAAGGTGGAAAGAATTCTGGGTGTATTCTTCGTTGGGATACATGAGTCGGCGCATGCCGGCTTCGGTACTAACATTGCGGCCTTTGTTCACGACAACAGGCAATAATTTGGGATATCCGGTACGCCTGTGTTCACTCCATGATTCAATGCCGTTGGGGAAAAGTGCAATCCACTTTTGGGTAATGATACGTTCCAAATTCTCTTCGAATGCCTGTTCTCCCATTTCATTCCATTTTACTGTAATGTTGGCGGGGCTACCTGTGCTATACGAACCTAGCGGGTCAGTATAGCCACTTGGAGAGGCTATTGAATTCAGGTAGTCTTCCGCTCCGCTGGCTCCATGTTCTTCAAAAGAAAGCTTAACCCCTGTTTCGTAGAAATCTTTGGCTTCACCGCCCATATTCCATTTGCGTAATGCTCCTTCGGCTCGCAGGAATGCTACTTCGGAGGCAGTCATCCATACATAAGGATCGCTGGCGGTCATCAAACGATTGGAGTACGATGTTATCATGTCGTCATCAGAAAATGGTGAATTTATGCCGATACGCATGCCGTAATAACCTTCCTGGTCGTTATTCTTCACCTTGGTAAAATATTTATCCCGACGTGGGTCTGCATAACCATTCATGTAACAGATGATATCGGCTCCTACACGATAGTCTTTCCAATCGTTGAAGCAGAGTGCTGAGCGATTTTCTGCTACATGGAATAAGGCATTGTCGTCGTTCTTTTCGATCACTCCTGCCGTTACGGCTTTCTCGGCAATGCTTTGGGCTTCGGCAGCCATATCGGTGTAGCATAGGCGCATAGCCATGCGTAGTTGTAGTGAATGGAGAAAAAGGCGCCATTGTTGTAGTTTTCCGTAGTAGACATCATCCAGCTTTTCAAATCCGCTATTGCCTTCTGTCATGTTGTCTTCAAGTGCCTGATCGGCTTCTTCAAGTTCTTGAAACATACGCATGTAGACATCTTTCTGTGAATCGTAAGCCGCATTCAGTCCATCGCTTTCAGAACCTTCTCCGGATACTAACACTTTGCTATAGGGGATAGGGCCGTAAATGTCCGTCACGCGTTGCATGATAGTTACTCGTAGCAGTTTGGCTAATGCAAGGGCTACAGGGGCATCTTCATGTTGTAAAACTGCATAATATTTAGGATATGTTTCTGATATAACATCTGTAAATGGTGCCTTCAACCAGTCGGTTTTAGGATTATAGGTAGAGTATTTCTCCAGCCATCCGGTACGTGTTTCACCGAAATATCCTGCATAAGAACCACCACACATGGCTTCCATGAATTGGTAAAGATGCTCTTGTGCAGGTATTACTAAGCCTTGCAGGCCTCTGATAGTGGAGCCGAGGTCGTAGTTTTCACGGCCGATTTCTTCGCTGTCCACTTCGTATTTATTACGGTTCATGTCCGTATCCATGCAACTTCCCAAAGGTAGAAGCAGGCAGGCTGAACATGCTGCTATCAGCATATATCGCAGGTTTTTCATAAATTTCATGGTTTTAGAAGTTAAACTTAACATTAAACCCGATGTTGCGGGTGCTCGGCATCATGAAGTAATCTATCCCTTGATAATAGTTGCTGGTAGTAGCGACTGATTCGGGATCGAAAGGTGCTTTGCAATAAATCATCCAGAGATTACGTCCTACCAAAGACACGTTGATATCACATATGTTTTTCAACCAACGGCGGGGAATAGTATATCCGATATGTGCTTCTTGCAGGCGAATATTAGTCGCGCTGTAAGTATAGTATTGCGGGAGTCCGCTGGAACTACCAATTGTCTCGTACCATTGCTGGGCATTGATCATAGTGCGTCCGTTGATAACTACACCACCTGCGTCGCGGGCTTTTGCACTGGCTTCAGATACTCCGTATTGGTCGAGAGCTGCTTGCGTGGCAGAATAAACGATACCTCCCAACCGGCAGGAAAGCAGGAAGCCGGCAGAAACACCTTTGTATGTGAACTCGTTACTGAAAGCAAAGTTGGCTTTAGGTAACACGCTTCCCAATTTGATCGGTTCTACGTTGGCATCTTTGGCCAAAGCACCATTGGCGTCCATCTCAATATAACCTTTGTCATTACGTACAAGGTCGGCTTTAGAGTAGAGGTCGCCCAAAGTTCCGCCTTCTTTCAAGATGAAACGTGAATAGCCCAAGCCATTCATTTCAAGTTCGGGTATATTGAGTATCTTGCCTGTCTCGGGGTGATGGAAGTCTTTTACTAATTCAATAATCTTGTTTTTATTCCATGAGAAAGTAAAATTGCTATTCCAGCCAAATTCATTCCAGCGGTGTCCGTAGCTCAACATTCCTTCCATACCCATATTGCGAACGTAACCTGTTTGAACGTAGAATTTGGAGTATCCGAAGGAAGCGGATATTTTGGGGTCGAAGGTTTGGTTATAAGTATTGGCATAGTAGAATGAAGCACTTAGGCGAAGGTCTTTGAAGAAAGTGGCGTCTAAGCCGGCTTCCCATGAATCCGTACGTTCCGGATAAAGCTTACCGATAGGATAATGTGTTTTGGGTAGCCATCCTAATATCGTGGTATCATATTTATAAGTTGGGATAGTCAGGAATCGAGGGTAGGGCATACCTACGGAACTGAATGATCCGCGTACTTTCAAATAATCAATCCATTCGGGGAGCTTGACCATTTCGCTGATCACGCCGGAAAGTCCGACGGAGGGATAGAAGAAAGAGGTTTGTGACGAACCCAGTAATTGTGAAGCCCAGTCGTTACGTCCTGTTAAAGTAAGATAGAGCATACTCTTCCATCCCACTTCCGCACTTGCAAATATGGATTGGGTCATTTCTTCCCATCCTTCTTGTGTGGCGCGTTTCTTTGTGTTATCAAGGTCGAATACGTTGAATACATTAGGTATTCCTTTTTCCTGTATCGGACCGTTGTAGCCTAGCATATCATAGCTGTTGTCGCTTAATGATGTACCAATATTGGCTACGATAGTGAAGTCGCCCACTCTCTTGTTAATATTTACAAGAAAGTCAGCGTACGTCTGGCTGTTTCCACTCTTTTCTATGCCGTAGTATCCTTGTTCGCTACCTTCGGTAAGTGTAGTGATGGTACTTGCATAGTATTTTTGCTCATACGTGTTGTTTGAATTATCTATGCGGATGCGTCCTGATAAACTTAGCCAGTCGAGTACGTCGTAAGTTAATCCTGCAGAGAGCATATAACGTTTTTTACTGTTTTCACGTAGATTACGATAGGCTATCCAATAAGGATTCTGCATGCGGAGGTCACCTTCGCCCGATGGCCAGAACTGTTCGTTGATTTTGCGAGCTTCGTTGTAGCGTTCAAAGACCTTGACTGTAGAGAAATTATCACCACGCGGATAAAGGTAAGCAGGAACTAAAGGATTGGAATACTGTCCCTGATTAGTCATATTACGGTCGTTTTGCAGGATGTAGCTGGCTCCTACGTCTAGTTTCATCTTGTCATTGAGGAAACTTGTAGTGTTGCGGAAAGTAAAATTATATCTGTTATACCTATTGTTGGGAATCATTCCGTCGGAGTTCAGCGCAGCGGCAGAGAAGAAAGTCTGGTTCTTTTCCGTACCGGTGGATAAAGTGACTGAATTGTTGTAAACAGCTCCTGTTTTTAGAAAGTCGTTGGGGTCGTAGCCAGGACTGTTTCCCATCTTCGGTCCCCAGCTCCATACGGTGGAACCGTCAGATTTACCGTTACTTCCTGTCCCGTAACGGTTTTGAAACTTAGGCATTACGAATGGTTTCAACCAGTCGATGCCGGTAGAAACACTGGCCTGTAATTTCCCTATTTTCCCTTTTTTTGTAGTGACAATAATAGCTCCATTTGCAGCATTGCTACCATAAAGGGCGGCTGCGGCTGCTCCCGTAAGAACGGACAGACTTTCGATGTCATCCGGATTGAGGTCGGCAATACTTTCCGTCTCTCCTTTTGAACCAAATTCTGTGCTGCCACCACCTCCGAAGTTATACATAGGTATACCGTCGATTACATAAAGTGCATTATTACTCTTTTCGATGGATTTTGTACCGCGCATCACTACTTTGCTGGCACCGCCGACACCGGAAGAACTGCTATTGATAATGACACCTGCTACCTTGCCACTCAAGCTGTTGACGAAGTTGGCGTCTTTGATTGTAGTCAATTGATCGCTCTTGACTTGTTGTACATTGTAACTTAACGCTTTTTGTTCGCGTTTGATACCTAAAGCGGTGACTACCACTTCGTTCAGTTGTTTAGTATCACTTGCCAATCTTATTTCGTAGATATTCTTATCTGTTATTTTTACAGTTTGAGGTGTATATCCCACGTAAGTGAAGCTTAATGTGCTGCCTTGAGGAGCCATTATATTGAAATTACCATCAATGTCGGTGATTGCACCTTCAGAGCTTCCTTCTACTTTAATATTCACTCCGATCAGTGGCTCATTATTTTCATCGATTACTATTCCACTTACTTTTTTTGTAGGAGTTTCTTTAAGTTTCTTGTCGGGAATAATCATGATATACTTATCTTTGAACTGATAAGTAAATCCACTTCCCCGAAGGATTTGCGAAAGGGCATATTCAAGTGTCGCTGCTTTTAGGTCAAGATTTAAAACAGGCTTGTTTTTCAGTTGCGAATCATTGTATCCGACAGAATAATCGGATTGTTTTTCTATTTCCTTAAGTGCCTCGATAACAGATATATTTTTCTTCTGAATCGTGATCTTGGCACTATTTTGTGCAAAGGAGGGTGTTTGCATCATCAACAAACAGAAAAAAAGTAAAAAACTTCTTCCCTTTGCGGTTTGATCTACTATAAATTCATAAATTTGTAGCATTTTCTTAGTATTAGGTTATTAACTAAATTATTTCACGGTAATTGAATAGAGTAAAACTCTAATATTGAGAATTTTGATTTCATATCCGGGATAGAGTTAGGGCTCCGTTCCGGATACTTTTTTGCATGAGTCTTTAGTGGTTAAAAAGGTTATTATATTGTTGTTTTTTTACTGTTTTTCTTTTGGGATGATACCCGTTACTTGGGGATTAAGTAACAGCGGTCTCCTTTTATCTTATAGTCCATTTGACCTACTACATTTACTATCACATCCATTACCTCAGATAGTGGTGCCTGGTCTTTAAACCTGAAACTGTATCTGTCGTCTTTCAGCGTTTTGAGCTGATACTCGAATGTATAAGGATATTTACGTTCAAGGATTGTGATGATATCTTTGACGGACATTTCTCTGAACACAAGTTCTCCACGTTGCCAGGCGGTAACTTCTTTCATGTCCGGATGGTCCAGGCTATGGTAATGAGTATTTTTGTTATAAGCCAACTGCTCATTCGGTTTTAGAATCACCTGCGATTTTAAATCATTGTATTCTACCAATACGCTTCCTGAAATCAATGTGGCTGCCAACACCGGATTTTCCGGATAAGCTGAAATGTTGAACTCCGTACCCAAAGCTGTCACCTGAAAATCATTGGATTTGACGATGAACGGATGTTTCTTATCCGGTTTGACTTTAAAGTTGGCTTCGCCGATTAAAAATACGCTACGGTTTTTCCCGGTAAAGTTTTGCGGATATAAAAGTGTACTTTGTGAGTTCAGCTGTACCTGAGTTCCATCGGGTAAAGTGAGAGTCCTTATTTCAGCAGTAGGAATATATTGTTGAATAAGGTTCTCTTCTGCATCTTTACCGATGGTAGAAAGGTAAACCGAAGATGCGGCCACTATAAAGAAAACCGCAGCGACAGCCTGCCACATACGAATCGGTCGGATTGTTCTTTTTCGTTGTATGGGAGGTATTCCGGCATTCTTTTTCAAAAGTTCATAAGACTCCTGCATATCGGTTGCGGTTCCCCGTTTATGAGCCTCATCCCATAATTTTTGTAATGCTTCGTCTTTTTCGGAAGTATGCTCTTCATCTACCAGCCACTTGTAGAAGTCTTGCTGAGTAGATTCCGGATAGTCATTTCCGGTGAATAATGTTATTATTTTCTGAAAGTAATTCTTCATATTGAGGTATTAATGTTATAACTGTTATATTAATACTTCAATTAACTAAGGCAGCTTACTTAAGGGAGTAGCAGAAAAAATGCAAAAAAGATGATTTTTTTCATTTCAAGCAGAGTTAAGTAGATATGATGTTCCACTGTTCGTCTCGAAATATTTAGTTTCTCGGCTATTTCAAGATTGCTCATATGCTTGAAACGACTCATTTCGAAAATCATTCTGCGTTGTTCCGGGAGACGTTCGAGAACTAATTTGATGATTAGTTGCGCCTCTTTATAATAGATGGGGTTGAGTGTATCTTCTGATTGGAAAAGTTCGTCGATGAGAGTTTTTTCTATAATTTTCTCCTGATAAGCCAATTCTACTTTTTTGTGTTTGATAAAATTGAGAGTTGTACTTTTAGTAAGAGTATAGATATAAGGAGTCGGATTAGGAACTTCTGCCCATAATTCAGGCTTAGTCCATAGTTTAGTGAAAACATCTTGGGTAATATCCTTCGCGTCTTCTTCGGATTTAAGCAGCATTAGGGCGAAATATTTCACTACTGAATAATACTTCGTGAATATTGTTTCGAATTGTTGCGCTAAAAGTCTTTCGTCTTGATCTGGGGTCATCGGGTTAACAGATTATTGAAATCGAAAGACAAATGTAAACAAATTAAATTAAGATACGAAGAAAAAAGGAATAGTTTATAAAAAAGAAAAAAGATAGTGACACCATCCGGTCCGGATAGTGTCACTATATGAGTGGGATGCTGACACTATCGCAACAGGATAGTGTCACTATCTTAAAGTTAGTTTTTACCAGTTCCTTTTCACTGTACGGTAGCCATAACCGATGATTACCAGGAAACAAATGAATGGCAAAATGAATGATACATTGACAGCCGGCATGGAAGCTATCTCTTTCATGTCAATAATGCTTGCTTGCAAGGGAGGAAGTATGGAACCTCCCAAAATGGCCATAATCAGACCGGCTGCCCCGAACTTGGCATCGTCTCCCATACCTTTCAATGCAATTCCGTAAATGGTAGGGAACATCAAAGACATACAGGCGGAAACTGCTACCAGACAATACAGTCCGAAGATATTCTGAAGGAAGATCGTTCCTAATGTGAAAATGCCTCCGAAGATGGCAAGGATCATGAGCAACTTCCCTGCATTGAGATAGCGCAGAATGAAAGTACAGATAAAGCGGCTGATACAGAAAATAACCATCGCTACGATATTGTATTGCTGGGACAGAACTTCCGCACTTTTTTCATCCATGCCATATTCCGGCGACATAAACAGGCGTGTACCATACTGAATGATAAAGGTCCAGCACATAATCTGAACACCCACATAGAAGAATTGTGCTATTACACCTTCCCGATAGCGTGTCTGGGTGAAAATACGTTTTAGCGTAGGAAAGAAATCTATTTTGTGATTCTGATCTCCATTCTTGGGCATTTTTACAAATCGTATCAGAAGCAGCATCGCCAGAATAACGAGTCCGATAGTGAGATAAGGAGCTATCAATACGGCAAGATCGCTTTCCTTGATGGCCTGAAACTCACTGTCGTTCAGTAAAGCGCGTTCATCAGTGCCCATCGGGTGCAGTTTAGCCTGAATAAATTGCATCGCCACGTACATTCCGAGCAGCGATCCCATTGGATTGAAAGACTGGGCGAGGTTCAGACGTCTTGTAGCTGTCTCTTCCGTTCCCATAGAAAGTATATAGGGGTTGCAACTGGTTTCCAGAAAGGAGAGTCCGCAGGTCAGAATAAAGTAAGCGATCAGAAACGGGTAATACTCTCCTGTCATCTTGGCGGGAAAGAATAAGAAGGCTCCGAAAGCATACAGGCCGAGTCCTAACAATACTCCGGCTTTATAAGAGAATTTGCGGATGAACATGGCGGCAGGGAAAGCCATGGCAAAATATCCACCGTAAAAGGCTACCTGAACCAGTGCCCCGTCGGTAGCGCTCATCCGGAAAATTTTGGAGAATGCCTTTACCATCGGGTTGGTAATATCGTTCGCAAATCCCCACAGTGCAAAGCAGGAGGTAATAAGTATGAATGGAATAAGATAGCTGACGCCATCCTTTGAGATAATAGACTGCTTAGTGTGTTTCATGGTAATTTCTTGTTATTTTAGGTATTATATAAATGGAACATTCTCTCCATGGGTCTCCATTTCTCAGCGGAACTCATTCCCGGAGCGGCCTGCTGGAGGATGGACATGTATTCTTCCCATTCTTGTTGCCGGGGGAGAGTGTTCAGACGTGCCATGGCTGTGTCCCAGTCAAAGTCGACGGGTGCTTCGACGATCATGAACAAACGGGTGCCGAGAATGTAAATTTCCATCTCAAGGATACCAACTTCATGGATTCCTGCAAGGATTTCGGGCCAAACTTCTGCCTGGCTGTGTCTTTTCCGATATTCAGCTATTAACTCCGGTGAATCCCGTAGATCAAGAGTCTGGCAATATCGCTTGACAGGGACGTTGTAGGTTTTTACTTGATAGCCAGTTTGAGGTGTTTCCATATCTTTCTTATTTTTCAGGGTAATATACTTGTGGTGTAACACTGCGGCTTACTACTTCTCTGATTTCCCGGAGGCTGGATATTTCTCCTTTCGCCATTGCCTGAGTCAGGATATTCCCCATTGCTGTGGCTTCTACCGGTCCGGCATAAACAGGGATGCCGAGTGCGTTGGCAGTAAGTTGGTTGAGCAGTTTATTTTGTGAGCCTCCTCCGATAATGTTTAGCCGGTGAATCGGAGAGGGGAGACAACGATTGAGCTGTGCTACCGCCTCACGATATTTGGAGGCCAGTGACTGTAGTACGCATTTGACCATTTCTGCCTTGTTTCCGGGAACTTTAAGTGAATGATTCCGGCAGTAGTTCAGAAGGGCTGTTTCCATATTTTCGGGGTTCATGAACTCTGCATCGTCCACGGGAATAATCGTGTCAATTTCTGCGTCCGCAGCTTGCGGAAGAATCATATCATAACTTTGTTCTTCGCCACGTAGCTTCCATTCGCTCATCAAGCGTTGCAGAATCCACAGTCCGGTAATGTTTTGCAAGAATCGGATGTGACCGCCTACGCCTCCTTCATTGGTAAATTGAGCCAGTCTCGCTTCTTCCGTCAATATGGGTTCATCCACTTCGACTCCCAACAATGACCAGGTGCCGGAACTGAGAAAGGCTACTTGACCTTCAGTTGCCGGAACGGCAGCAACGGCACTGGCTGTGTCATGCGAGCCGACAGCGATAATGTCGACGGTGCCTAATCCTGTTTCACGGCCTATCTCTTCTTTAAGTGTTCCTCTGACAGTTCCCGGCAGAATAATTTCTCCGAATAAGTGTTCGGGGAGTCCCAAAGTACGGATGGTATCCATCGACCAGTTTCGTTGGTGTGCATCGACTAGTTCGGAGGTGGAAGCTATGCAATATTCATTATTGGCTACTCCCGTCAGGTAATAGCTGAAGAGGTCGGGCATAAAGAGAAGCCGCTGTGCAACTTCTAACAGTACGTCCTGATTCTGTTGCATGCTGTAAAGCTGAAACAGCGTATTGATAGGCATTACTTGTATGCCTGTGCAGGCGTAATGCTTTTGTGCATCCAGTATTTGAAATACCTTGTCCGGCATTCCGTCTGTTCGGGCATCCCGATAGCAGACAGGGTTGCCCAGTAAATTTCCTTTTTTGTCAATCAGGCCGAAGTCTACTCCCCATGTATCTATGCCGATTCCTTTGACATGATATCCCTTTTGTACAGCAAGTTTCAGTCCGGTTTTCATATCTTCGAACAGGGCGGGAAAGTCCCAGTAAACATGATTCCCGAGTTTAACCTGCCGGTTGGTAAAGCGGTGTATTTCTTCTAATTCCAGCTTTCCCTGGAGAAGGGAGCCGGCGATGACCCGACCGCTTCCTCCTCCAAAGTCTACTGCTAAATATGTGTTTCTTGTGGTATCTTTCATGGTATTCCCGGATACTTATTTGGTTTTCTTTCCTAATACGTATATTTCCAGGTCTTCTATTTCTTCCGGTGTCAGTACGGAGTAATCACCGCCGGACTGAACTATGATGCGGCAAGCCATTTCGAAGAAGGTAGCCCGTTCGTAAACTTGGTCGAAGTCTTTTCCGCATACTACTTGTCCGTGATTGGTCAGTAAGACGGAATTATGTTTCAGCATTGCTTCTACTACTGCTTTGGCTAATTCGGGAGATCCCGGCCGGTAGTAAGGAATCACGGGAATTTCCGACCCGACATGACAAGGTATTTCTGCCGTTACGTTGAAATTTGTCGGTTTGTTTTTCATGCAAGAGATGGCAGTGGCATATTCCGACTGGAAATGGAGTACTACATTTACATCCGGCCGTTCGCGGAGAACGCCAAGATGGAATGTGCTTTCCATAGATGGTTTTACGCCATTCGTCGGTGTACCGCTGGCTATATTACAGATAGAAACTTTTTCTTTGGCAAGGGTAGGGACCCATGAACCTGTACCCGAAATCAGTGCTTCTTCTCCGATTCTCCAGGAAAGATTACCGCTGCTGCAAAGCATTAATTTTGCGTCTCCGTAGCGGTGTGCCTGTGCCAGAAACAGTTCGATGTGTTCGTCAGTTATCATAGTGTTTTTATTTAAGCCGTCATATAGTGGAAGCTTGTGTTTGAAGACTGCTTCCACTATGATACGGCAAAGTTAAATTATTAAATCAAATAGGACGAAAGATTCTTGTTTATTTGTAGATAGGACCGTAAGTTGTACAAGCTCTGTAATCTGCTCCTTCTTTGTCCATACCGAATGCGTTCCATGCAGCCGGACGGAAAATTTCGTTTTCATCTACATTGTGCATGCAAACAGGGATACGAAGCATAGAGGCAAGCGTAATCAGGTCTTGTCCGATGTGACCGTAGCTGATGGCTCCGTGGTTAGCGCCCCAGTTGTTCATTACAGAATATACATCCTTGAAAGCGGATTTATCACACAGACGAGGAACGAACCACGTAGTCGGCCATGTCGGGTCGGTACGCATATTCAGTTTCTGATGGATTTCCGGATCAATCTCAACGGTCCATCCTTCTGCGATTTGCAGGACAGGGCCCAAGCCTTTGATCAGGTTCAGACGCATCATAGTAACAGGCATTCCACCTTTTGAAAGAAAGTTGGACGAGAAGCCGCCGCCACGGAAGTAATCGCGGTCTGCCGGATACCAGGTCGTTGCTTTGAGGCAGTTTTCTACGTCTGCATCAGTCAGATTCCATGGTTCTTTCATGACAGGATTTCCTTCTGCGTCTAATGACTGGCCGGAACCGTCGAGTGTTGTTGCACCGGAGTTGATCAGGTGGATGATACCGTTGGCTGCCAAGCCGGTCAGTTCTTTACCGGTTACACGTTTCACGGCTTCAGGGCTCCAATACGTACGTACATCAGAGAATATTTGTGCACGATTGGTCAGCAAGTGTCCGAACAGCATTGCTACACCGTTACAAGCATCGTTTTCGGTAGCCACTACGAATGCTTCACGAATACCGTTCCAGTCGAAAGAAGTGTTGAGCAATGCTTCCGGATAGTCACCGTTAGGATAAAAGTCTGTCCATTGGCGTTGTCCCTGGAAGCCGGCAGCGATAGCATTGTGTCCCAAAGCTTCTTCCTTGAATCCCATTTCTTTCAGTTTCGGGTTTCCGGTCATCAGGTCACGCATGATGATCATCATCTTCACGACAAATTCCCAGTCAGCATCTTTTTGTTCGCGGTTTTTGCGTTTCTCCGGGCGGTTTTTGAAGTCTTCTCCTTCATTTACTTTGCAGTATTTTTCAGTCCATGCCATTGCTTTGGCATATTCTTCGTGGTCATAGATACCTTCTTCCATGCGGCGGATGATTTCCGTCAGGTCAATTGACTCATTGCGCATTCCCAGATATTCCTGGAAGAAGTCGGGGTTGACAATAGAGCCGGCGATACCCATTGATACACTACCCATTGACAGATAAGATTTGCCTCTCATCGTTGCTACTGCCTGTGCGGCACGTGCAAAACGAAGAATTTTTTCCGCTACGTCTTCCGGAATTGTATTATCGTCGAGGTCTTGCACATCGCGTCCGTAAATACCGAATGCAGGGAGTCCTTTTTGTGCGTGTCCTGCCAATACGGCTGCAAGGTATACTGCTCCCGGACGCTCGGTTCCGTTGAAGCCCCAGACAGCTTTCGGGTAATGAGGATTCATATCCATTGTCTCCGCACCATAGCACCAGCAGGAGGTAACAGTGATAGTGGACCCAACGCCTTCTCTTTCGAATTTCTCTGCGCAAGCAGCGCTTTCGGCTACACGTCCGATAGTATTGTCTGCAATAACACATTCTACAGGACTTCCGTCACCGTTCTTCAGGTTGCTGCTGATTAACTCGGCTACTGCTTTGGCAAGATTCATAGTCTTTTCTTCAAGGCTTTCACGAACGCCGCCCTGGCGACCGTCGATAGTGGGACGAATCCCGATTTTCGGATACTTTTTCATGGTTTCTAAATTTTTATTTGGTGATTGAATTCTGTGCTGAACTGTGCTGTCAATACAGCAAAAAAATTACAGGGACTTTCGGAGTCTTACTTCAGTAGGCAGGTACTTTTGTATCGGGACATTGTTCAGGACAAAGTTTGCCGCTTCATTTCCCATCATCTCCCAATCAATACTCAATGAAGTAATTCCTTCGTCGATCACTTCGTAGGAAGGAATATCATTGTATGCCAACAGACCGAAATCTCTTCCGCATTTCAGTCCTTCCAGTCTTCCTTGTTTCACAACCTTCACTACATCTTGTTGCTTGATGGCTATGTAGACTACTCCTTTGCGTACGGTCAGATTCTCGATATCTTCCTGAATTTCGCATAAAAATCCTTGTTCCTCACAAAAACGGGTAAAATACTCTTTACTGCTTTGGGGATGCTTCAGATTTTTAGAGAATAACAGAACAAGTTGTGGGTAGTGCCGTAGTTTCTCCTTCAGCATGAGTAATGCCTGATAGAAAGCTTCATCAAAATCCTGACAGATATAAGAATACTTTTCTTTCTCGAATTTACCGAAGTCAAGAAGCAATAATTTTGTTGGATGAATCTTATTGAGAACCATACTGAATTTCTCATTATCGAAATTCATCACTATGTATTTATTATATTTCCCGACAGATTCGCGGATAATGGTATTGAAAAGCCGTTCATTATATTGATGAAACAGCAAGTCTACTTTGTAATTAATAGGCAGATGTTTGACGAAACTATTGTAAAGGGCTTCTTTAAAAGGAGTGTACTGGTCGAGCAGGAGCAGGACATTGGTCACCTGACTGGTTACATAATATCCTTTTCCCGGAGTGGAATCGATCAGTCCCCGTTCGCGCAAATCAAGAAAGGCCTTGAAAACGGTATCGCGTGATACTCCATATTCTGCACTTAACTGATTGATGGAAGGCAAAGAATCTCCTTCACGAAATTTTTTCATGGAAATCGCCTGGCTTAATGTATCCGCTAATTGCGTAACTTTGCTGGACTGTTGACCGAATGTTTTCTTTTTATCAGTTCGTCTCATACTGTTATAAGATAAATGACTGTGCTGAGCTATGCTGTTGCAAAGAAAAGAAATTTATTCAGAAGTAGAGAACTATTTTAATATGTTCTATAGCAGGAAATAAAAAAATCCCCTTCGGCGAACCGAAGAGGATTTATAGCTTTTTCCAAATGTCTTGTTAGGAACCTGCCGAAATTTATTCAGCAGCAGCTTCTGTTGCAGCAGCTTCTTCAGCCGGAGCTTCAGTTGCTTCTTCTGCAGGTGCTTCAGCAGCAGCTTTTTCAGCAGCTTCAGCAGCTTTCTTTTCAGCGAGTGCTTTTGCTTTCACTTCGTTGATCTTCTTTTCTGCTTCCAGACGTGCTTTAGCTTCAGCTTTCTTTTCTTCGTCTTGTTTAGCTTTCAAAGCAGCCAGACCTGACTGTTTGTTGTTCTTCCAAGCTTCGAATTTAGCTTCTGCTTCTGCTTCTCCGAATGCGCCTTTTGCAACACCGCCAAGAAGATGTTTCTTCATGTAAACACCTTCACGAGAAAGGATATTACGTACAGTGTCACTTGGTTGTGCACCTTTCAGTACCCATGCCAATGCAGCGTCGAAATTCAAATCTACTGTAGCAGGATTGGTGTTCGGGTTGTAAGTACCAATCTTCTCAATAAATTTACCATCACGTGGTGCTCTGCTGTCTGCAATTACAATTGAATAAAACGCGTAACTTTTACGTCCGTGTCTTTGCAATCTGATTCTAGTTGCCATTTTTAATAATTGTTTTTAATTAATGATTTGAATTATGCTACTAACTCGTAATAGCGGGCGCAAAGATACAGCTTTTCTTTTGATTGACAAATATTTCCTTTCTTTTTCTTATGAATACCTCCTCGGATATCGGAACAGGATAGCGAGCAGGGCACAGATCCCCATCGTAAACGGATAATAGAGATTGCCGATGATACTGATAGGAGAGATGTTGGCTAACCCTGCAGCAATCAGCATTTGTGCTCCATAGGGTATGATGCCTTGTATCAGACAGGAGAATGTATCCAGAATACTGGCTGTTTTTCTCCGGTCGAGATGGAATCTCTTTGCAATATCCTTTGCAATAGGTCCTGTGGTGATGATGGCAATCGTATTGTTGGCAGTGCATAGGTTGGCGATACTTACCAGAGCGGCGATGCTCAGTTCCGCACCACGCTTGCTGTTGACATGACGGGTCAGTTTTTTGATGATGAAATCAATACCTCCGTTATAACGGATTGTTTCGAGCATACCGCCTGCCAGTAATGTGATAATGATCAATTCACCCATGCCTGTGATACCCGTACCCATTGCCCCAAACCAATCGAATACGCCAAAACTTCCGGTAGCTATGCCGATGATACCGCTGGTCAGGATACCAATTATTAATACCAGCATCACGTTCATTCCGGCAATGGCTGTTCCCAGTACTATTATATAAGGTATGACTTTTATCCATTCAATAGTCTGTACTTGTGCGGGCGCAGTGATGGATAGTCCTTGAAAAATGTAGATTCCCAGTACGATAATCGCTGCCGGAACCACAATCATAGAATTTACCCGAAACTTATCACGCATCACGCATTCCTGAGTTTTGGTTGAGGCAATGGTCGTATCGGATATAAACGACAGGTTATCTCCAAAGAAAGAACCTCCGACAACGACTGCTACCATAAACGGAAGGGCGATATCTGTCTTTTCGGCCAGGCCGACAGCAACGGGAGTAAGGGCTACAATTGTCCCTACGCTGGTTCCGATGGATAATGAGATAAAACAGGCGGCAATGAATATCCCGGCCAATAGCAGATTATCAGGGAGGATATGCAGTGTCAGATTGACGGTTGCATCAATAGCTCCCATCTGCTTGGCGCTTTGTGCGAAAGCTCCGGCAAGGATGAATATCCATATCATCAGAAGGATATTCTTGTTGGCGGCTCCTACGGAGAACTGGTAGATTCGCTGGTCGAGCTTCAATCCTCGCGTAATGGCAATTGCGTAACAGGAAGACACGAGGAAAGCCACAGTGATGGGTACTTTATAAAAGTCATTAACAAGAATGGAAGTTACCAGATAAAGGCAGAGAAAGACGAGTAACGGACTCAATGCCCACCAGCTGCCATGACGTTCTTTATGTATTTTTTCTTCAGTCATAAATTGATATTGTGGTATATATTCGAACTGCAAAGATAGTAAGGAAACACATAAGTCATAGCAATACAATACGTTTTTGCATGATATCTGTCAGTTGCGCCTTCAACTGACGGGCATTGATAGGTTTCGGCATATACCCGTCAAAACCACTTTCCATCACCCGTTGCTCGTCTGAAGCATATGCAAAAGCCGTAATGGCGATAATCGGTACTTTGGCAGAGTACTTGCGGATTTCTTTGGTTGCTTCATATCCATCCAGGACAGGCATATTGATATCCATTAATATAATTTGTGGATTATGCTCCTTGAACATGTTTACAGCTTCCTGACCATCCCAGGCATGAAGCAGATGATAATCATATTTTAGAATAGATTCGAACAACTTATAATTGCTTTCATTATCTTCAGCAATCAAAATTACCAGCTTATCCTTTTCTATGGCAATAGGTTGTATGTCCTTTGGAAGGCTCTTCTTAACAGTCTCTGCTTGCTTGTAAGGCAAAGTGAACCAGAATGTAGAGCCGTTTCCTTCTTCTGATTCTACCCCGATTTTACCTCCCATGTGTTCGACAAGTGTCTGGCAGATTGAGAGTCCTAAACCCGTACCTTGTGCAAATGAATTTAATTTGACGAAACGTCCAAAAATACTTTTTTGCTTATCTTGAGGAATGCCGCAACCTGTATCAGCCACATAGAAATATAATTCATTGTTCTGACGTTTGTATCCAAATCGGATACTACCTTGAATGGTGAATTTTATGGCATTCGTCACCAGGTTAATAATTAACTGAGATAACCTGTTCTTTTCTATATGTGCGAAACATGGTTCTTCAGGAGCTACGAATTCCAGTTTGACAGCATCCGACTTAAGTTTCAGTTGACACATGTTTTCCAGGTCTTTCATTAAATCATTGATTTCAACATTGGAATAGTGCAGGTCCAATGTTCCTGCTTCTATTTTTGATAAATCAAGGATATCACTGATGAGCTGCAATAATAACGTATTATTGTTTTCAATGATACTGACATATTCTTGTTTTTCCTCTTCTTCTTCGGTGGATGCCAATATACCGGAGAAACCGACGATAGCATTTAGAAGAGTACGAATTTCATGACTCATGTTGGCAAGGAAAGCAGACTTCAGCCGATTGGACTCTTCGGCACGGTTTTTGGCATTAATCAGTTCCATCTCCATTTTTTTTCGTTCAGTGATAACGAGTGAGGAGCCAACAAGAGTCAATGGGTTGCCATTTTCGTCCCGCGTTTCAACGGCTGCTTGGGCTTCCACCCATTCTATCCTATGAAATCCTTTTTGTGTGCTGACTACGCGATATTCTTCTTTTACTTTTTCCGAATGACCGTCTATTAAGTTCTGATAAGCTTGTTCTACCCGTTTCCGGTCTTCCTTAAATATCTTGGAAAAATAGTGATAGTCGGGTACTGCCAGTTGTTCTTCGGCAACGTCTTTTCCTTGTGTGCTAAGTTCTATCGGTTTGTTGATGTCGCATAAAATTGTTTTACTTCGCAAATCCCATTTCCATGGCACGATATTAGCTACGTCAAGTGACATGGCGAGTTTGTTGTTGATAGTGCTTAGCTTTTGTTGTGCCTTATGGAGCTCTGTGCTGTTCAGGCAAAATACATCAATCATATTATTTTGCCGGTTTGCTTTAAGTACTATATCGTAGAAGGTATCTATTTTTTTGAAATAGTAGGGGAATGTTATTACTTTATTTTCTGATAAGGCTATTTGAGTGAAGTGCAGGAAGTCCGGCATTGATTCTGGAAATATTTCACTCGCTTTTTTCCCGACAACTTCTTCTTTGCGGAAAAAGTTTTTCTCAAAATGCGCATTCACATTGCGGTAAATCAGTTCTACGGGAATGCCATTTTTATCAGCAAGCACTTCTTCCTGCATATAGAGAATGGGCATGTTATTAACCAGATTCTTATAATTTGTCATTGCGTCAATTTCTTTTTGCTGTGCTTTTTTGATGCTATTCAGGCTATGGATACGATAAAAGAATACGATTGCCAGTAATATCATAAAAGACAAGGTACCCATAATGAAATATTTGTTCTGTTTCCAGAATCCAAGCGGTTTATTCAGAAAATGTGTGTTTGGAGGACACATGGAAGGAGAGAATCCTTTACGGAGTAATATCGTATAGTTGATAATAGGTGCGCCATCTGATGGCATATAAAAGGGAATTTCTCTAGCCGGCTTTCCTGTAAGTATTTCTGAAATGGTATGAATTAATTGCTGGTTATAGTGTTTTTGGTCATAAGTATAACCACCTATCATGCCACCGTTTTCTTCTGTTATATCAGCCATATTAAGGGTGAAAATTGGAGCTGTAGTTGTTACGATAAGTTTGTGAGCATTGGTAACTAATGAAGTATTACCTGCAAATGTCGTTTTGTAGAACCAGGAAGCAAATAAAATTCCGGTTGTATTCGGATCAACATGATACAATGAATCCAATAATTGGTTCGTTGTCATTTTTTGTGGCGTGATGTACTGGTATTCAATATTAGGATTTATGGCTTTTAACTTTGTCTGTATTTCCAAATTATTGGTCTGATTGATTTCTCGCTCGTCACCGATAAATATGAATTTCTTCATATCAGGGATTATGTGAGAAATCAGTTGGATATTTTCCCGTAAATAAAGGTTTGAATATAAAAGTACCAGATTGTAGGGATCGGCAAGTTGGGAGATCGGAACACGCTCCGCTTGTGTAACTGGTTGTTTGTAGATGTAGGTGTCTTTAGGACCTATAAACTTTTCTTCCGAACAGAGTACAATAGGAATGTCTCCCCAAAGCTCTCTATATTCATCACGTAGTAATAGAGAAGGGTTTCCCAATAATATTAGCAGCCGTGGGCGATGATGCTCGTATTTTTGAGAGATCATATTCTTGAATTCTCCTAAAATCGTATCGTTATCGATCATTAAAGTATTCATATGTTCCGCATATAATGCCAGTTTTGGGTTCTTTTGAACCTACTCCGATACGGTTGAAATCATCCTGTTACTCCAAGGAGAAGATTCTGCATAGGAATTGATGCATAAAATATAGTTTGAAATATCTATGTGGTCTCTTTGTGCTAAAATAGGAGTAATAGATATGAAACATAGAAAAAATGCTAGCACATATTTTTTCATATTCATGAGAGTATGATGTTTGTGTTCGATATATTATTTATTGATTTGATACGGGCAAAAGTACTAAAAACAATCTGAAAAACGATGGCATCCAATTAAAAAATAATAAAGTAGATGTATTGCTCAAGGAATTTCGAATCCGACCTTATACGGATGTGTAAACCAAAAATATGTAGGTGTACGAAAAAGGATGCACTTGTTTTTATCAATAATTGGCCTATTGTTGTCTGTTTTTATTAATGAATGAAGCTGCAATATTTGCTTGTTAAAAGCAGAATGCGTAAATTGTTGATTATGAATGTTGTATGGGTGACTGTTTTTTCCTTTAAAACCAACGGCTCGTTGGTTTTAAAGGAAGGACCCGTTGCACACCGAGGAACGGGCCGTTGGTTTTAAAGGAACGAATGAGTTTATTATTCAATTGTATGAATAATTCTTTTTGTGTGTGGATTTATTCCTTTCTATACTTTCCGGCATTATTTCAATGCTTCTATGACTTTCGGCAACATTGTCCAGATCGTATTCTCATCTTGTGCAGTAAAGAAGTTGCCATCTATCTCAGATTTTTCATCCGTGGCAATTCCGTTTTGAATGGCAGGTTTGGCCAGCGGATGGACAGCGACTTTTTTACCTTTTGTTATACCTGTAAAGTCAAACATCATTGCACCGGCACAGTGTCCGATCATCATCTTTCCTTTTTCTCCGAAAGTCTTGATGACTTCCATCAAGTCCACATTGTATGGCTGGTTTGCATACTGCTGGAATACAGGTACTGCATCTCCACAGGAGAATACAAGTGCATCAAATTCGTCTTCATGCCCTTTTAGATTAGCAATCACATCATCTACTATTAGGACCATTCCTGAATTGGTTTTGATCTCTTTCGTATCCGATACGGCAAATACTTTATAGGAAATGCCATTTTCGAAAAAGGCTTCCAAGTATTGGAATAAACCACAACCATTTACCGGATTCACTGCTAAAACTGCTACTTTCTTTGCCATAATCATAATTATTTAAATGAAACAATAGTTATTTTTAGTAAGTTTATTACTTTTGTGATGCAAATGTATCTACCTTAATTGAAAAATACAAGAACGAACCTCAGAATAAGGTAGTTACATGGAAGTAACTATTGTTGAAACTCAGTATAATACAAAACGTTAAAAAGATGAAAAACTTTCACCCGACAGGGAATTGCCCCGTAAGAGATGTCATAAGCCGCTTGGGAGACAAATGGTCGATGCTGGTACTGATAACTTTGAATGCGAATGGTACGATGCGTTTTAGCGATATTCATAAAACGATAGAGGATATTTCACAGCGGATGCTGACTGTTACTCTTCGTACGCTCGAATCTGACGGTTTGATTGAACGGAAAATATATGCGGAAGTACCTCCCCGTGTAGAGTATTATCTGACAGATACAGGAGGAACTTTGATTCCGCATATTGAAGGATTAGTAGGCTGGGCTTTGGAAAATATGGATACGATTCTGGAGCATAGAAAAAGTAACTGACCGGATTATGAATAAAGTAGTGGATACTGTTCTACAAAGTATTCACTATTTTATTTCATTCCATTTCGGCGGAGTTGTATTTAATAGATTGCGCACGAAGAAGTCGTAGCGTTTATGTTCACCGAAACTTTCTCCCATAGTGTGGTGAGCACCGGGAATAACCACTAACTCAAAATCTTTATTGGCTTTGATCAACGCATTTGCTACCTGCATGGTAGAAGCCGGATCTACGTTATCATCCATTTCACCTACTACCAGCATTAACGGGCGACTGAGCAAGTGAGCATTCTCAACATTCGATCCTTCTTTATATTGTTCACCAACCGGATAACCCAGCCATTGTTCATTCCACCATATCTTATCCATACGATTGTCATGGCAGCCACAGGCAGAATATGCTGCTTTATAAAATTCGGGATGAAACAGTACTGCTGTCATTGATTCCTGTCCACCTGCGGAACAACCATAAATTCCGACACGATCTATGTCCATATAAGGGTACTTTTGGGCAGCGGATTTTATCCAGGCAATATGATCGGGCAATCCGGCATCTTTCAGATTCTTGTAACATACGTTTTCGAAAGTGCGTGAACGGAAAGAAGTTCCCATCCCATCTACCATGACAACAATAAAACCGAGTTCGGCAATACCACTCATAAAGTAGTTATAAGGAATAAAGGTTTTGGGTACGTATTGATTACCCGGTCCTTGATAGATATACTCCAAAACGGGGTATTTTTTGTCAGGATCAAAATTGCTGGGACGAATGATGATTCCCCACATATCCGTTTTTCCGTCACGACCTTTGGCGGTGAATACTTCGGGAGCTTTCCAGCCTTCAGCTTCCAGACGACTGATATCAGCCGTTTCAAGTGGCATGATGACTTTTCCGTTTTTGGCATCCCGGAGTACGGCTACAGGAGCTTTGTCTACCATAGAATATACATCAACTAAATATTGCATATCTTTTGAGAACCATGCATTATGCATTCCTTCTGTCGGAGTGAGACAAGTGAGATTCTTACCGTCGAAGCCGATACGATAATAACGGATCAGGTAGGGATCTTCTTTAGCTTGTACGCCATTTGCCGAGAAATAAATAAGTTGGTTGGTTTCATCTACCCGGAGGATATCACGTACGTACCATTCGCCTTTGGTTATCTGACGAATAGGCTGGGCTGTAGTACGGTCATACATATACAGGTGATTCCAGTTGTCACGTTCACTCATCCATATCATTCGTTTTCCATTTTGTAAATCATGTCGGAAACGACGGGAATAATTAACGTATTTGTCGCTTGTCTCTTCTATTAACGGGCGTACCTTTCCTGTTGCGGCAGAAAATTCCAATACCCGGTAGACCTGATGTCCGCGCTGATTGTATTCGAAAGTGATGGCTTGACTGTCGCTGTTCCATTCGGGGGCCGTAATGTAATATTGTTGAGAGAATAAATCTGTCGATGGAATCACACTGTGTCCTGTTTCCACATCGTATATGCAGGGTATCTTAAACGGAAGTTCATCGCCCGGTTTGGCATACTCTTGTTTGTGGAGTTTGGGTTGAAGCTGATCGCTTGGGGAGGATTCCACATAATATACATAGCGTTTTTCTACCGGACGAATCTTGCAGGAAGCGACTTTTTTGCTGTCGGGAGACCAGCGGATATAGGCTGAGTAATAATTTCCCAAAGTACCGTCCAGACTTAGCTGTTTTTCTTTTCCGGTAGCTGTTTCTTTTACATATATATTATGATTCTTAATGAATGCTGTATATTTCTTGTCAGGAGAGGTGACGGGAGCAGCCGTCTTTTCATCATCTGTTTCCATCCAGTGGCGTTGTTTGCGTGGAGTGGGCAGAGCACCTTCATCTGTCAGCTGATTTTTGTCGATGACATACATCCAGCGATGATTGTTGAAAACGAAATGTAGCGTATCCAGTCCGTTGTTGACAGACAGACGATCCAGATAAAGAGAAGTGGCTTCTATTTTGCGTCCCGATGCCTCACTTAAAGCTGCTGCCACGAGTTTGTGGTCAAACAAGTCTTTTCTGTTTTGAGTGTCGGCATCCACTAATACATAGATACGTCCGTCGGGAGTATTTCGTACATACCAGAAATAATGCGTTTTACCAATCCACTCCGGATTGACATTGGAATAGAATACTTTGTTTGCACTGAATTTTTCTCCTGCTGAGTAAGCACGACGGTAATCTTCTATAGTACCTTGTGCGATGGCTATGTTTGTGCAGAAAAGCATGGCTGCTAATAGTAGGTTTTTCATGGCTCGTTAATTAATTTTTGCCAACAAAGTAAACGATAATAATAAGAGAAAACAAGTGCATTGTATTATTTTTCTATTGATTTGGATGATTGTTTGATTCTTTAGTACACCTTTAAATTGGAGAATGACTACTTCCTTGAAATGGAAGTCAGTGGTGTGGTGCGTGAATAGTATTCGGAAATATTTTGTTGTATTATACGGAAGAAGCTGCTCAGGAGTTTTCGGGAACAGTATATGTTCCCGAAGACGTGGAGAAAATACTTCTCTGATATATGTGATGCAGCAAGCTGCTATCAATTTATCCCTTTACGCCCATAAATTTGAAAGGCAGCGCTGTTTTAAAATTCTTGGCTGTATTTCCATGATACATCTCTCCATTGGCAATAGACAGTTTGAACACCGGAGCCCCTTCCGATAAATCGAAATCTTTCAGATTTACCCAAAAGGTATTCGGAGTCAGACTTGATTCGAAAAAGTATCTCAGGTTCTTGCTCTCCGAAACGGTTCTCCATTGCGTAGTGGAAATCTCGGGACTTTCGGGAGTGGATATCCCGTAAGGAACAGAAGCATTGCGTACAACACTGAATACACTGGCAACAGCTATTCTTTCATCATCGGTCTCGGGCAATGCGTTGATGTAGAAGCTGGCTCTGGCAAAGCGGTCGGCAGCGCAATTCGTACCGGGCAGAAAGCTCAGTCCTCCTATCGATTTCCAGTATTCGCTCAGTGCCAGTTGCTTGTTGTAAGTAGGAGAGTTGGTCATAACCTTGTATTCCTTACTGTGATATACCGTGAGTTTCCCACCGATATATTCAAAAATGGCACAGTCACCTGTAGCATCCGAAATAGATAAATGTAAAGTAGCCAACCGGGAACCGTCCGGCATCATATCCGAAACGACCTGAAAGGTATCTTCGTCAATGTATGCTACGGCTTCTTCTACGGTGGCAAAATTGTCCAGCATATATTGCACCCAGGCTGTAATGGCAAGTCCCGGTTTATTCTTATCTCTTACGGGGTATTCGGTTTCGGGCAACCAAAGCAGATTGGCGACCAATCCTTTCTCATTCATACCGTCCGTACTGGCGATCTCGAAAGCGGAAGTCACTACGCTACCGTATCTGGAAGTCCATTCCAGCGAGTTCTCTCCGGTTTCTCCGTTCCGTTTCATCCCTCTGGGAAACACCCAAAGGTTGCTGTGCATATCTGTTTTCCAGTCCATAGAACGACCGGTTGCTACCATACCATTGCTTCCTGAATAAACGACTCTCGTACACATAATTTCGATTTTTAGTTATAGGTTTATTATTGGTTATTCATCTGTGAGATGCAACCTGTTCGGAATTCTGTCACAGAACTATCAGTCACGATAGTGACAAGTTAACAAGAATATGCCCTTAAAGTTCAGCGTTTGTATTGATAGTGCGAGATTGCTGAGCCGGTTTTTCAAGATATACTTTCGGGAAATTGTTTATCAGGTGAATTTTTATACCTTTGCAAGATACTGATGAAAGGTTCAAAGTTTTAAAATATGGAGATAAAAAAAGTAATTTCGGATAAAAAAGAGTTCTTGGAACTGTTGCTTTTGGCTGATGAACAGGAGAGTATGATCGACCGCTATCTGGAACGTGGCGATATGTTTGTCTTGTATGATAACGGATTGAAAGCGTGCTGTGTCGTAACTCGTGAAGGGGAAGGAATTTATGAAATCAAGAACATAGCTACGATCTCTTTTTTCCAGCGGCAGGGATATGGAAAACGCTTGATTCAATTTTTATTTGATCATTATCGGGGGAAATGCTCAGAATTGCTGGTCGGTACAGGCGATGTACCTTCTACGCTTTCTTTCTACGAACATTGTGGCTTCACCATTTCCCATCGGCTAAAGAATTTCTTTACCGACAATTACGACCATCCTATGTACGAAGACGGCAAGCAACTGGTGGATATGGTATATCTGAAAAAGACATTTTAGTATTTGCTTTGTGATGGAGATGGATATAAATCGGTTGGTGAAAGAGTATGGAAGCTATTAAAAGAGATTTAGGTTATCCGATTGTGTGGATGGAATAATAGAACTGTATGTTTATATTATCAATAGAAGAGCCCGTAATATTGATAGTTTCTTCATCTAAAAAGAAAGGTCTATTATTCTTACATTTATTATTCCCGTTATTAATAAACGCAGTTTCAGTTTCTAATAAACTTTTTGCACGTTTATTAGAAACGGTATCCGAGTTTATTAAAAACTATTTTTTGAGTTTTGGAAGAAAATATAAAATGAATTAAGCGGAAATATAAACAAAATGGGGCAATAATCATCCGACTATTGCCCCATATCATGGTTGCTCTGATATAAAGATATATCAGTTTATGTGTGTGCTATGTATCTATTTTTTTAATAAAACTCATTCTTTTTTAGTTTTCTTTCCTCAAAGATACAACATTAAAAGCCGTTTGTCAAGTGTTTCATAAGAAAAGCGGATTATTCACCGAATAGCTCTGATTTTATTTATAAATCATATACGGTTACAGCTATTTCTTTGGTGATAAGCTCTTCTTTTATGATTTGCTCCATAAGTTCCCACTTGCCACCTGCCAGTCCACAGCCAATACGGGGCATATGTACACTTGCCTTGTGGTCAATTGCAAACAGGGCTACCTCCTTCAAACATTGCCGAACAGCGTCATAACGGATGGGAGGGAGTCCTTTACTGTCTTTATAAATGCCATGTTGTCCTATCATATTGGCGACATATAACTCATTTTCAACATTTACAAACTGTACAGCTCCCAAAGTAAATTCTTCCTGTGATTTGTACCACTGGCGATAGGCTTCTTCCGGCATTTTCCATTTTTTAGAAAGTGCCAGTACAAACCCTTTTCCCCATCCTCCGATATCGTTGCAAATATGAGTAATCACTTTGACACCTAAACCAATCGGTGCTGTGGCATCTCCTTTTATATATAGTATTTCCATCGTTTTATCTTTTTAATCAAAGCAAAGATAGAAAAAAACAGAGATATGGTGAATAATAATGGAAAGTTCTTCTTTGAATGAATATAAAAATGATTATAATTAAATCAATAATGAATAAAATTAAATTCTATATTAATATTATTGATGTAATCGTTTGTTTTATTCGAATTTATCTCTACTTTTGCATCATAAATGAAGATGATATGAATGAAGTAAAGAAACGGTTACCATTGCAATGTCCATCCTGTGATGCTCCATTGAAAGTAGGACGGTTGTTTTGTGAAGAATGCAATACGGAAGTTTGTGGCAATTTTGAATTGCCTTTACTGGCGCGCCTGTCGGAGAAAGAGCAGCAATTTGTTCTTGATTTTGTAAAGTCAAGCGGCAGTTTGAAAGATATGGCAAAGAACATAGGAGTCAGCTACCCTACAGTTCGGAATATGTTGGACGATATAATAGATAAACTAACTAAAATGGATATGTGATGAAAAACAAAGTAAAATTAATAGTGAATCCGTTTATTCGGATTGCAGGTGGTCAAGCGTTGATATGGGGCTTTCTGGGCTTAATAGTATCTACCTTATTGTGTTGGATATCGGGTTATCATTATCATGGTTTGCTTCATTTTGGACCGGCCCCCAATCCGGCTTGGTGGTGTTATCTGGCGGAACATCTGATTGTGTGGCTGATTCCTGCACTGCTCTTTTATCTGGGAGGTCTTTTTCTGTCTCATTCCCGCATTCGTGTGATAGATGTACTGGGTACTGTTTTGTTTGCTCAGCTGCCGTTGTTTGGAATGAATCTGATCAGCCTGTTGCCGGCCATGCGGATGATGTCACAAATGAACATGAATATGTCTCCCGAAGAAATGCTGGCACAGCCTTATTTTATCCTGGCAATGATTCTTACACTGTTGGGATTGCCGTTTCTGATACTTACTTTGATTTGGATGTTTAATGCCTTGAAAGTGTCTTGTAACTTGAAACAATGGAAGTTATGGACAGTCGCACTTATAGGAATTATTGGTGGTGACGTCTTGTGCCGGTTCCTGATAGGATGGTTGTATTAACGGCTTAAATATAGTGACACTATCCCGTCACGATAGTGTCACTATGTCTCTGTGATAGTGTCACTATAACGAGCGGATAGTGACACTATTTTCAATCATGGTAATTATTACACCATAATTAATTTTACTCATTGAACCAGTCTATCTTCTTGGAGAAATACATTACCATTGCCAAAATGATAAATAGTCCCAGACTGCCTGCTAATAATGCAAAGGTTTCCAGTTGAATCAAAACGAAGATATAAAGGTAGAGTACACTTAATAGTCCGGACATGATCAATGACGGTTTCTTCTTTTTGGTGATTCCCAACATATATCCGCCAACTAATATAATAGTCAGTGCCGCAGATAACAAATAAGCAGGATTAAAGCCGATATGTTCGGAGAAGGAGAGCAGCAGACTATAGAACAGGCAGAGTGCTAAACCTACCAATAAATACTGTAACGCATGAATACGGGTTTTATTCATGATTTCAGTGAAGAAAATGACACCGAACGTCAGCAGAATAATCAGAATAGCATATTTGGCTGAACGCATGGACTGTTGATACTGCTCTACCGGTATTTTGAAGTTGACGCCGAAACTGGAGTTCTCAATATCCTTGATATTGGTATTGTTGTAATTCACCAGAACCTGCGAATAGTTGCGGTTCAGATTCAGTACCTGCCATTGTGCCGAGAATTCTTTTTCTGTAATCTCGCGGTTGTTGGGCAAGTAGTTTCCTGTAAAACTTGGAGTATTCCAGTTGGCTTTCAAATCAACACGGGTCGTTTTACCCAATGGGATAAAGTTGATGGACTGCGAACCTTTCAGCTTGATTTTAATCTCATAAGGCAGTTTCTTGTTCTTCTTCAGATCGGATAAGTCGGTAATGGCGTGTACTCCCGTAGCGCCTATCCCTCTGTTATCCATTCCCGGTTCAAAGACGTAAACTGAATCTCCCAGCGTGATACTGATCTGTTCGCTGATGCCCCGCATATCCGTCAGGTTCAGGCAGATGGCAGCTCTGTCAAATTGTAGTTGTTCCATATCCACCCTGCTTTTTATCAGCTCTTCGGGACTGAATAAACCTTTCAAAGTCAGTTCCGACTGATACACGTTCACTTCATAAATACTTCTTTTGAGTATTTCGGTTTTCAATTGTCCATTGACCAGAAGTTCGTCCGGAAACAAGAAAAGGTCCTTGATTGATATCTTCTTTTCCCCGTTGTTCTCTGTCGTTACCGGATACTGGATATTCAGATAGGGACCGGTAATGGTTTGGGCAAGGCTCCATTTCTCGCTTACCTCATTAATTGCTTCTTCCTGCGTGCGTCCCCGCTCGGAAATAAGATCTTCGATCATGAACATCGGTATCATCAGAAGAATGATTAATCCTCCGATAATGATGACCTTGATTGTTTTAGAGAAGCGGCGGAGGCATCCCAGCGGTTGTTGTTCCTGCACTTGCTCAGTTGATTTTTCATTGAAACCGTCCATAAGATAATAGTGTTTAGTGAATTATTATGTTGACTTTAGAAAATTCTCCAGGGCTTCAATATGAGATTTGAAGGCTTCTCTGCCTTGCTTTGTGGCCCGGAAAACAGTTCGCGGTTTTCGTCCTACAAAGCCTTTGCTGCATTCGATGTAGCCGAGTTCTTCCAGCGCACGGGTGTGGCTGGCCAGATTGCCGTCTGTCAGTGAGAGTTGTTCTTTCAGAAAATTGAAATCAGCTTCCTCATTGACCATCAGAACAGCCATAATTCCTAGCCGGACCTTACTCTCGAATGCCTTATTTATATTTTGAAATGCTTCTATCATTTATGACTGCTTTCTTTCGTAATGTAAATAGAACAGTATTCCATAGAGGATATGAAATCCACCGAAACCTATCGTCCAGAACAGTAAGGCGTGGCCTTCCCAAAAACTATCTATGACTCCCAGACAGATAAAAGCGTATCCCAACCAAGCTATATTGGCATAGGTAAATTTAGAAACATTGACCAAAGTCAGTCCATAGAATAAAAGCATGACCGAGGATAAAATGTCATAATATCCATGCAGCAGCAGAGAAATACATAAAGCGCCTCCGGTCAGCATCGGAAGTGAAAAATTCCATAATGCCCGATAGGTCAGCTTGCTGAAAAATTTTTGTCGCAGCTTTTTGGACTTGTTGTAAGACAGTATGCCGGCAGTGACGGCGGCAGCTGCCAATACAAGGATGGCCACTATAATCATCAGCTTCAAGGCTGTGATTAATGTTGTGTCCGGGGTAACAAAGCATGTGGCGATGTATGTACCCGCTAGTGCGTAAACTCCGGCCATGATAGCCGCTAATCCACTGATCGAGATAAACTTGGAGGACTTTTCCATCAACTCTTTTATCTCATTTACTGATTCTAATGCTTTATCTTTATTCATATAAAAAGTACTTTGTGATGCAAAGTAAAATAAAAGATTTCAGATGAACAAAGATTCTGCTCATTTATTTTGAAAATTAGAGATTAGTGTGGGTGAATGGAACAATTTATAGAGTTGTTTTATACGAAATTAGTCAAACATTTGACTAATTCGGTAGAAATACATACCTTTGCGCCCGAAAAAGGTAAAAAGTACTTTTATGATAAGAGAAGGAGCAGAGTTTAGAGAACTCATGCTACAGGTTTTCCGTACCCGCATGGCTTTTCGTAGGTCGATGCAGCGGACACTGAGAAAGAACAACGCAGGTATCACATTCGAAATGCTTCAGGTACTGAGCTGTTTATGGCATGAACAAGGCATTAGCCAGCAAATATTGGCTGAACGTATCGCAAAAGACAAAGCATGTCTGACCAATCTGATGAACAATCTGGAGAAGAAAGGGTATGTCCACCGGAAGGAAGATCCGGCAGACCGCCGCAACAAACTGGTTTATCTGACTCCGGAAGGAGAGGAGTTTAAGGAACAGATTCGTCCCATACTGGATCAGGTTTATGTATACGCGGAACAGGTGATTGGCATAGAAAGCATTGAACTCATGTTATCGGAATTAAAGAGAGTATACGATGTTCTTGAAAACGTATAGGGTATATCTGATGGGGCCGCTCTGCCTGATGTTCGCCGGTCAGCCGGCAAAGGCGCAGACGGATTCTTTATTTCTTTCCGTAGACCAGCTTTTCGAACGGGGGGTGCAGCATAGTTTGCAGCTTCAGGCGGATGCGCTCAAAGAAGCCATGGCACAAGAACGGACACAGACGGCACGCACATCATCACTGCCCGATCTGCAAGTGGGATTGAAAGGAGGTTTTGTGGGACAGCCGGTCGTTTGGGAACGGGGATTGTCCGGCCCGACATATCCGGATATTCCGGACTGGTCACAGAATTACGCCATCGACTTTTCCCAACCACTGTATCAAGGTGGCAAGATTCGGAGGACTATCCGTAAGGCAGAGATGGAAAAACAAGTTGCCGAGTTGCAGACATTAACAGACCAGGCGGAAATCAAACTTGGTTTGCTGAACCAATACATGAATCTGTTCAGCCTTTTCAAGCAGCATGAGATATTGATGCGGAACATTGAGGAATCCGAATTACGCCTGCGGGATATTCGCCGGATGAAAAAGGAGGGGGTGATAACGAATAATGATGTATTGCGCAGCGAGATGCAGTTGACGAACGACCGTTTGTCTTTGCAGGAAACGGAAAATAGCATCGTACTCGTGTCGCAGCAGTTGGATATTTTATTGGGACAGGATGAGAACCTGTTACTGAAACCGGATACGACCCTACTGCATCAGGCAGTTGCTCTGGAAGCGTATGACGACTATATCACCCTTGCTTACACAAATGATCCGGCAATGAAATTGCTCAGAAAACAAACGGAACTTGCCCGGAACGAGATCCGGTTGGCTCAGTCGTTGTCTCTTCCCAGCATATCGCTGTATGCCTCAAATACACTGGCACGCCCTGTTTCGCGTACATTGGCGGATATGTACAACAATAACTGGAATGTAGGACTGTCGGTTTCTTATCCTTTATCCTCAATCTACAAAAACAGTCATAAAATAAAGGAAAGCAAACTGATGGTGTCTTTGCGTAAGAATGATGAAGAGCAGAAGATGCAGAGAATCCGTATGGATGTGCGCACTGCTTTTCTGCGGCATCAGGAAGCTTTGCAACGGGTAGAAGCCTTACAGTTGTCTGTCCGGCAGGCGCAGGAGAACTATCGTATTATGCAGAACCGTTATCTGAATCAGTTGGCTATTCTGACTGACTTGCTGGATGCCAACTCTGTCCGTTTGAATGTAGAGTTGCAGCTGGTCACTGCCCGCACTCGTGTGATTTATACTTATTATCAACTTCAGAAGGCTTGTGGTCGTCTATAATATATTAGGGTTATGGCAACATTAAAGGAAAAAAAACGGAAACTTAAAAAAATGAGAGCTCGCAACATCATATTAAATATGGTGTGTGTATGTTTGGCTGTCTCCGGGCTCTGGTGGACTATTACTTATTTTTGGCGTTACATTAACTACGAAGTGACCAATGATGCTTTTGTAGACCAATACGTTGCTCCGTTAAATATACGTGCTTCGGGATATATCAAGGATATCCGTTTCAAGGAACATCAATATGTGCGTCAGGGAGATACCTTGTTAGTGCTCGATAACCGTGAATATCAAATTAAAGTGAAGGAAGCCGAAGCAGCTCTGCTGGATGCGCACGGTTTGCAGGATGTTCTTCACTCAGGTATCGAAACTTCCCATACTAATATAGCCGTGCAGGATGCCAATATAGCCGAAGCGAAGGCGAAGCTCTGGCAATTGGAACAGGACTATCATCGCTTTGAACGTTTGCTGAAAGAAGAATCGGTGCCGGAACAACAGTACGAGCAGACCAAAGCCGCGTATGAAGCAGCTGAGGCACGCTATCAGGCATTAGTCGCACAAAAACAGGCTGCTTTGTCGCAATATGCGGAAACTAGTAAAAAGACAACCGGAGTTCAAGCCGGTATCTTGCGTAAAGAAGCGGATTTGGATCTGGCTAAATTGAACTTGTCTTATACGGTACTCACTGCTCCATACGATGGATATATGGGCAGGCGCACCTTAGAACCCGGACAGTATGTCCAGACGGGACAAACCATCTCTTATCTGGTACGCAACAAGGATAAATGGATTACTGCTAATTATAAGGAAACACAGATTGCCAATATCTATATTGGTCAGCAGGTGCGCGTTAAAGTAGATGCGTTGCCCGGGAAGATTTTTAACGGGGAAGTCACTGCTATCTCGGAGGCAACCGGGTCGAAATATTCTCTGGTCCCCACAGACAATTCCGCGGGAAACTTTGTGAAAGTACAACAGCGTATCCCGGTACGGATAGAGCTGGAGAATATCTCTACTGAAGAAATGGCACAATTAAGAGCGGGTATGATGGTTGAAACAGAAGCTTTGCGCAAATGATAACAATGAAAGAGTTGGGAGTACCCGTTCGTTCCTGGGTGCCCGATTGGCTGGGGTTCTGTTGCATTTTCATTGTAATTCTTCCGGTTACCATGCTGAATGGTTCGTATACCGGAAGTATGCTCGAAGTATCGAATACGCTTGGAACCAATTCGGAAGATATAACGATGGGATATTATGCGGCTTCGGCAGGCATGGCCATTGCTTATCCTATTATTCCTAAAGTGCTGGCAGCCGTTTCGGTCAAGTTTCTCTTGCTGATAGACTTGCTCCTGCAGTTCTTTTTGAGTTGGATTTGCGCCCGTTCGCAGAATGCCGATATTCTGATAGCCTGCAGTTTTGCTATCGGCTTTCTGAAAGGTTTTCTGATGTTATGGTTTATTCGTTATGCACAGAAGATTTTCAGTGCGAAGAATATCCGTAGCGAGTTCTATTCCTATTTTTATCCATTGGTGTATGGGGGCGGACAGGCCTCCATGCTGGTCACTGCGCAATTGGCATATCACTATAACTGGAAGTATATGTATTACTTCATGATGCTTTTGATTCTGGTTTCTATTCTGTTTGTTATCATCTGCTTCCGGCATAACCGCCCGATTAAATCGGTACCGTTATCCGATTTGCATATTCGGGAGATGTTTATCATTTCGGTAGGGTTGCTGATGCTGATTTACGTCATCAATTATGGGAAAGTTCTGGATTGGATGGCTTCTGCCAAACTTTGTGCTTATATTGTAATTTCCCCTATACTGATTGCATTATTTATCTGGATTCAGCACCATTCGAAGAATCCCTATGTTAGTCTTGCCCCTCTGTTTCAGCCTAAAGCAATCATCGGATATTTCTATATGATGCTTGTTATGTTTTTCAGTACATCCACCACATTATTGACCAATTACCTGAGCATCATCCTGAAAGTGGACAGCACGCATACCTATTCTCTTTATATCTTTTTGCTTCCGGGGTATGTAATCGGAGCTTTTATCTGTTTCTGGTGGTTTCGTTGGCAACGTTGGCGCTTCCGGTTTCTGATAGCGGGCGGAATGAGTTGTTTTGTTATTTTCTTTGGTATTCTATATTTTGGCATTGCGCCGAACAGTACGTATGAAATGTTATATATGCCCATCTTTTTCCGCGGATTGGGTATGTTGACTTTGATTATAGCCTTTGCCCTGTTTGCCGTAGAAGATTTGAACCCGAAGTTTTTGTTGTCGAATGCTTTCTTTCTGATAATCTTCCGTTCGGTACTGGCACCTATCATGGCTACTTCTTTTTACAGCAATATGCTGTATCGTCTGCAACAGAAATATATATATTCTTTGTCGGAGACTATCACGACTGCCGACCCGCTGGCTGCGTCCCGTTATACTCAGTCTCTGAATAATGCGCTTGCACAAGGACACAGATATGATGAAGCGGTACAGATAGCTACCCATTCTCTTTATGGAACTTTGCAGGAGCAGAGTCTGTTGCTTGCACTGAAAGAAATATTAGGTTATCTGTTGGTGATATCGGTCATAATAGCTGTTATCTCGCGTTTCATTCCGTTTCATAAGACGATTCGTGTTACATTTGCCAAGACGGGAGATGATATGGTATAGCATATAAAAATGAGTAAATCATCCCAATTTTTCAATTCTTTTTCCTATATTTGGCTGGTAATCACTGGAGAACAGATTCTCTCCGGAGTAGGACAGATCTAATCTTAAACACGAATTTGAAATAGATGAATTATGATGAACAGGGCTATCCTCGTCTTACTATTCCTCTTGTCGGCACTGCCATTTTCTTTGCAAGCCCAGATGCCGGACAGTATCGTTCGTAAATTATCGGGCTATATTGAAGCAGTGCAGAATTTCGGAGAAATGCTGCCACAGGAAAAAGTCTATTTACATTTCGACAATACCAGTTATTATCAGGGAGACCCTGTTTGGTTTCAGTGTTATGTTGTGACATCCGAACTGAACCGCCCGTCGGATTTGAGTAAAACCCTTTATGTCGAATTGTTGAATCCGGGTGGGGAAGTCATAGCGAAACGTGTATTGCCTGTTAGGAACGGCCGTTGCCACGGTAGTTTCGAATTAACACAACTACCTTTTTATTCCGGTTTTTATGAGGTTCGTGCCTATACGAAATATATGTTGAACTTTGGAGAGGAGGTTATTTTCTCCCGGGTTCTTCCGGTATTCGATAAGCCTCGGGCAGCTGGTGATTTTAAAGAGAAGAACATACAGAAATATGCTGTTTATAAATATCCGCAGGTACGGAAAAAAACGGCTAAGGAGAAAAAAGTCAATCTGAAGTTTTTTCCTGAAGGAGGAAATTTGGTCGAAGGCATTCCTTCCCGCGTTGCTTTTGAGGCAACGGATGCCTATGGAAATCCGATCGCACTGTCCGGAACGGTTATCAACCGGGAAAAGAAAGAAATCGCCTCCTTTGCCACTGTACACGAAGGACGTGGCACCTTTGTGTATACTCCTACGAACGGAGAGAATCATAAGGCTGAGGTGGAGTTGAATGGCAAAAAGTACCGTTTTGATTTGCCGGAAGCCCGGTTGCAGGGATATGTCTTGCAAGTTGATAATCTTTCTTCGGAAGACAGTATAGCAGTCAGTGTACAAAAGAATCCGCATACACCGGAGTCTGTCTTAGGCTTAGCTGTGCTTGGTCATGGGAAACTGCTTAATTATTGTCTGTTGAACATCCGGAAAAATACACCTGTCTCTTTCAAACTTGACAAGACGGAATGGAAGGCAGGGGTGGCACAGATCGTATTGTTTGATACAGCAGGACAGATTATTGCCGACCGCCTTATCTTTATGAGAAAACCGGAGCCATTGACAATCAGTGTCCGGAAAAACAAAGAGGATTATCAGCCGTTTGATCGTGTCTTATTGGACTTTTCAGTACGTGACACGGCGGGTAAGCCTGTGTCCGCTCCGATATCAGTATCTGTGCGTGACGGATGGGAAGAAGTGGAAAGCCGGCATTCTATGTTAGCGGACTTATTGTTAATGTCTGAGATTAAAGGCTACGTTCATCGTCCGCTCTATTATTTCGAAGCGGATGATAAAGAGCACAGAACAGCTTTGGATCACTTGTTGTTGGTGCAGGGATGGCGGCGTTATGCATGGAAATACGAGTCGGGGGTGGAACCGTTTGAATTGAAGTACATGCCCGAACAAGGGATTGAAGTGCATGGACAAGTTGTTTCATTTGTTAGAGGTAAGCCTAAACCAAATATACAAGTCTCTTCTTTTCTGGCGAAGCGGGGAGATGAGGAAACTTCGCCGGGAGCGCTTTCTCTTAACCTGTTTGAAACAGACAGTGTGGGACGTTTTGCTTTTATTACCGATATTATTGGCAAGTGGAATCTGATTCTTTCTGTGATGGAGAAAGGTAAGCGGAAAGACCACCGGATTGTATTAGACAGAGTCTTCAGCCCTCAACCTACACAATATCCGCTGGGAGAAATGCAGATAAGCCTGTCCGGCAGAGATAAACCGGGAGCAGAACAGGAACTACAGACAGATACTGTGATTGGTGATGATATCGATTATAATCGTTTTATGGATGCTTATGAAGATTCTCTGTCAAAACGGGGTATGAGAGAGAAAAATCACCGTTTGGGTGAAGTGGTGGTGAAGGCTAAGAAATGGAGTCGTGAGAAGGATATTTATGAAAATCGTTCGAAGTCGGTTGCTTACTACGATGTACCTTCGGAGATGGATGATATTTTGGATAAGGGAGGTTATATCGGTGAAGATATCCACGAGCTACTTGTCCGTATGAATCCCAATTTCATACGCAGGTATAGTGGTGGTGAGGAATGGTTGCAGTACAAAGGTCGCTCTCCCTTGTATGTGATAAACTATAAACGAACGGAGGCTACTGAAATAGATCAGACCCGATACCGGACACTTCGCCTGGTGGCTATCAAGTCTATTTATATCAACGAGGAGTTATCGGCAAGATGTCGTTATGCTGACATCCGTATGTCTCCGATGGATGTAGATGAAATATATGGTTGTGCTGTTTTTATTGAAACCTATCCGGAAGGAGAGATTCCCGTAAAAGGAGGCAGGGGAGTCAGAAAAACTTGGTTGGATGGCTATAGCGAACCTGTAGAGTTTTATCATCCCGATTATTCTGTTCTTCCCAAAGAAGAGGACTATCGCCGCACATTATACTGGAACCCGGAAGTGATGCCGGATGAAGCAGGGAATGCTCAGGTGAGGTTCTATAACAACAGTCGTTGCCGCAGGTTAAAAATAACGGCTGAAATGATTTCTGCGGATGGGGCTATTGGCATGTTTAACGAGTGATATAAAAAAAGAGGGTGTTTTGATACATTTACATTTGCAGTATTAAATATCACAACAAAATATAAGTGTAT
>NZ_QTLF01000025.1:0-68104 GCF_003434395.1 Bacteroides sp. AM23-12 | reverse complement strand
GACCAGGCTGCTGCCGATGCTGCTACAGCGAAAGCGCTGGCAGAAGAAGCGAAAGCTGCCGCTGCGCAAGCAAAAGCAGATGCGATAGCGGAAGCCGCAACACAGGTTGAAGCATTGAGAAATTCAATGCAGGCTGCTATTGACAACAAACTGGATGTGACAGTACACGAAGCTGCTGTAAAAGCACTCGGTGCTCAGATTGAAGGTATCGAAACAGGTTTGAGCAATCTTGCCAACGGAGCAGTGAAAGAAAATACCGAAGCGATCAAAAATGCTCAGGATGCTATCGAAACGTTGATTACAGCAGATAAAGACTTGCAGACTCAGCTCGACGCTTTGAAACTTTATGCAGAAGGTGTAAAAGATATAGCTGACGCTAACAAGGAAGATATCGCGGCAGCGCAGAAAGCTATCGAAGCTGCACAGGATGAGATTAAGAAACTTTGGGATGAAATCAACGGTGAAGGCGGTCTGAAAGCTTTGATCGGTGAGAATAAATCTGCCATTGAAGCGCTGAAGAACTCTACAGCTCAGGATATTGCTGACCTCGAAGATAAGATCAACGATGAGCTGGATGCTATCAAATCGGATATCTCAGATATTCAGGGGGACATCAGAACCATCAACAGCCAGATTATTACTATCAACGCTGACTTGGTGAGCCTGCACACTTTGATGACTTGCCGTCTGACAAGCATCACGTTTGCTCCCGACTATATCGTAGACGGTGTGGAAGCGATCAAGTTCAACTCATTGAAATATGCTCCGATGGGAAGCGGTGAAAATGCTGCTATTCCTACGAATTATAGTATTTCTACAGCTGCTTTGGCAACTGCAAGCTACCACTTCAACCCGGCTAGCTTCAAGTTGGGCAATGCTGACTATAGCTACTTGGATCGTAGCGCTACAGTGATCAACACTCGCGCGGCTGCCAGCCAGTGGGTTCAGATCAGCGGTACTCCGGTTGCTAACGCTGCAACAGGAACAGTGGACTTCAAACTGCTTCGTCTTAACGTCCATTCTACTCAGCCGGCAGAAGATAAAGTAAACATGGTTGCTTTGCAGGCTACTCTGAAGGGTGATGCTGTAGACAAAGACGAGACTAACGTAGTGGTTACTTCTCCGTATGTATCTATCTATGATGACGTACTGGCTGCACCGGACGTTCGCATCTCTGACAAAGCTACTTTAGTTTCAGGTGCTGACGGTGCTCATTATGCAACTACTTTCACTGCTTGTAAGTCAGAAGCTGTTCGCTATACAACTCCTTACGATCAAGTATTCAACCTGAAAGACCTGGTGGCTACTTGCTTCGGTAACGGTAATCACAAAGAATTCCCGATCGAAGACTATAAGTTGTCATATAAGTTCTCTGTAGCTTCTTCTGATTACAACATCACTGAAGGTGAAACTTCAACCAACCAGCAGAAATGGGTGGTATGTAACGACGCTGCGGCAGGTTTGTACCAGGCAGAAGGCTTTAATAAAGAAGCGATCGGTCGTACTCCTATCCTGAAAGTGGAATTGGTAGACGAAGCAGGCAATGTAGTACGTCGCGGATTCGTGAAGATCGAATTTGGTGTGACGAAGCAAGATGACCTCGTAGTAGGTGACAAGGCTTATGACTTGGTAGCTAAATGTACTGAAACAGCTGCTGAATACACTATCACAGAGCAATTCATCCGTGAAAATGTTTACCGCGTTATTACTAACGGTAAGGAAACAAGCATGAGCCACGAAGAATTCTGGAACTTGTATGATGCTTCCGGTGCTGTTGCTGTAGTGAAGAAGAACAACCTGTCACACACTATGACTCTGCCGAGAATCGTTGACGGTGATACTTCAGTAGGTACTGCTACGAAGAAGATCGTATGGTCATTTAATCATGGTGAACTGGGTAAGATCGGTGCCGGTGGTTCTCAATTTGTTGCAACTGTAACAGTGAAGAACAAACTGACTTCTTCTGAATATCCTGCAAGCATCACATTCAAGTTCACAGTAAACGTGAAGTTGCCTGAACTTACTTTGGATGCTACTGAAAATGATATTTACTGGACGAAAGATGGTGATGAGTACAAGTACTTCAATGTAAATGTGAGTGTACCTAACTCAGTTGCTTCTCCTGCAAGTGATTGTCAGTTCAGAAGAGCATTGACAGAAGCTTACTCTGCTTACACTGTGAAAGGACTTCCGGGTTGCGAATCTGCTCGTTACAAAGTAATCAAGACTTACTCTAACGGTAACTTGACTTCTCCTGTAATGTCTGGTGTTCAGATCGACGGTAACTATATCACCCTGGATAAGAGCAATGCTGCTGTGAAGGCTGCGTTGAACAGCGCAAACGGTCTGCAAGCTGTCGTTGCACACATCTACACGATGAGCAATGGCGACGAAGTGACTGTTAACGAATTTATGGTTGACTTTATCCGTCCTGTTAACTTGAACATGCCGAGCGGTATTGCAGTAATAGACGCTAAGACTGGTGGTGATGTTGCTGACTTCCAATGGAATGGTCTGTTGACTGACTGGAGAAACGAAGCAATTGTAAAAGATAGCTGGTCATGGGTTGAAAATGTTCATTCTTACTGGAAGAGAGTTTGTACTCCTGAATTCGAATATGTTCAAGGTCACGAAGAAATGGTTACACCGGCTCAGTTGGATGTAGAATATGGTACGATTAAGTTTACTACCACTACTGTGACTACTATGTATACAGGTAAGGCTACTTATAGATACTATAACAGATTGGGTGGATCTACTAAGAAGACTTACACAACTGAAGAGTTCTTGACTCAGGCAGAAGTTGACGCTTCTCTTGAAGCACAGAAATTAGCTGGATGGCCGTTGATATATCCACATGTTGAATTAGATGGCGATATTATATATACGGAAGTTTCTAAACCTGCAAGCACTACTATTGAGTACGACTATGTGAAGAGTATCAACTACGTACCGGCAGTTTACAAGTGGGTTGAAGGTAACTGGACAATGGTTCCTCACAAACACACTGAAAAGCCTGCATTCGAAGGAACATCTTACGGACAGATCTCAGGATGTTGGGAATGGACGAAGAAAGAGTGGGGCAGACCGGATTGGAATCCTGGACAATACTGGTTCTTCTATGGTCCGTTCGGCGATGTAACACTGGATTTGAACAAAGTAACTACAAGCTTGGAATACAACGGTAACAAGTTGCCTGATGGCGCTACTTTGGTTCAGACTGGTAACACTGTGAAGTATGTGAATGTTAGCTCACCGGTTGGATATACTTATCAGATATTCATTCCTGCTACAGTAAATTACGGCTGGGGAACTACTTCTTCTACATTGACTATTACAGTTAATCCGAATAACTAAGAATCGCAAATGTCAATGAATTCTTAGACATTCAACAACAAAAGGGTGCTCTAATCAGAAAAGGGCACCCTTTTCACCATAACAAGTACATTCTGCATACTCTGTGATAAGACATAAAATATATAAAATTATGAGAATAAGAAATTTATTAATAGCCATACTTACTGTCGGCAGCACAGTAGCATTCGCTCAGGAACAGCGACAAATCAAGGAAGAAGGCAAGACTGTGTTCAAACCTCATTGGTTTATGCAAGTACAGGCAGGAGCTGCTCACACAGTAGGCGAAGCCGATTTTACCGATCTGATCTCTCCGGCAGCAGCTGTCAATGTAGGGTATAAGTTTGCACCCGCATTTGGAGCCCGTTTAGGCGTAAGCGGTTGGCAGGCAAAGGCAGGATGGGTCACTCCTTCTCAAACCTATCAGTACAAATATCTGCAAGGCAATCTGGACCTTATGGCAGACCTCAGTACTTTATTTTGTGGTTTTAATCCGAAACGTGTATTCAATGGATATATTTTTGGCGGCGTAGGATTGAATCATGCTTTCGACAACGACGAAGCAAACGCACTGGACACAAGATCTCACGAACTGGAGTATCTGTGGCAAGACAAACAAAACCTTGTAGCCGGACGTATGGGACTGGGATGTGATCTGCGCCTCAATGACCGGCTGGCTATCAATATTGAAGGAAACGCAAATGTACTGTCCGACAAATTCAACTCGAAAAAGGCAGGCAACTGTGACTGGCAATTTAACGTATTAGTGGGCCTGAACATCAAATTAGGAAAAAGCTATAAGAAAACAGCTCCGGTATATTATGAACCGGAACCAATAGTAGAACAACCTAAACCACAACCTGTCGTGAAACAGCCCGAACCGGAACCTGTGGCAGTGGTAGTGGAACCTATGAAACAGAATATATTCTTTGCTCTGAACTCCGCACTTCTCCAGAAAGACCAGCAATCGAAGATCGATGCAATGGTGGCATACATGGAAAAGTATCCGGCAAGCAAAGTTGCCATAACCGGATATGCCGACAAAGAAACCGGTAATCCGAGAATCAATATGACTTTATCAGAAAAACGTGCGAAGATTGTTGCCGATGCCTTGAAAGACAAAGGAATAGCGCCGGACAGAATCGTTACGGATTTTAAAGGAGATACAGTACAGCCTTTCCGGGTGCCTGAAGAAAACCGGGTAAGTGTCTGTATTGCAGAATAATATTTTCCCACTTCTCATGCGGGTATATACCCCATTCCTCTATTCTATTAATAAAAGTATGAGGGACCTGCATGGGAGGTAAAAGAGGAAGCCCGTGCTTGTGAAAGCCCGGACTTCTGCAATGAACCCTTTCTTCACTTGTTAGTGAAGATAACCCCACAGGGAACAGATGGAAAGCAATGCTTGTGAAAGTCTTCTTTCCCGATATCTGTTCCTTACAGAGGATGCCCCTCACATTTTTCCCACGGGCATCCTCTTTTTTTATATATAGACTGATTTTATTATAAAGTCTGATTGTTTTGTTTATAGAGAACAAAATACGAGTGATTTGGTTCGTTATCAACCGGCATTCCGATTTAAATCGTATATTTGCGTCTGTAATCAGATTGGGTCCATGAACGAAAATGTCCTCACTAAACTAAAGATACTTGCAGAATCGGCCAAGTACGATGTATCCTGTGCATCCAGCGGTACAGTGCGCTCCAACAAACCGGGCATGCTGGGCAATACCGTAGGTGGTTGGGGAATCTGTCACAGCTTTGCCGAAGACGGACGGTGCATCTCCTTGCTCAAAGTCATGCTGACCAATTATTGTATTTACGACTGTGCCTACTGTATCAACCGGCGCAGTAATGATCTGCCTCGCGCCACGTTATCCGTCTCCGAACTAGTAGAGCTGACGATTGAATTCTACCGGCGCAATTATATCGAAGGCTTGTTTCTTAGTTCCGGTGTGGTCCGTAGTCCGGATTATACAATGGAGCGGCTTGTGCGTGTGGCGAAAGACTTGCGTCAGGTGCATCGCTTTAACGGATATATTCATCTGAAAAGCATCCCCGGAGCAAGCCGGGAACTGGTGAATGAAGCCGGGCTGTATGCCGACCGCCTTAGTGTCAACGTAGAAATCCCGAAAGAAGAGAACCTCAAACTGCTGGCTCCCGAAAAAGATCATAAGAGCGTTTTCGCTCCGATGAAGTATATCCAACAAGGTGTGCTGGAAAGTAAGGAAGAACGGCAGAAGTTCCGTCATGCTCCCCGTTTTGCGCCTGCGGGACAGAGCACGCAGATGATTGTAGGGGCTACCTCCGAGTCGGATAAAGATATCCTTTACCTTTCGTCGGCACTCTATGGACGACCGACGATGAAGCGTGTTTATTATTCCGGATACGTCTCCGTGAATACGTACGATACACGTCTGCCTGCACTGAAACAACCGCCTTTGGTACGTGAGAACCGTCTTTATCAGGCGGACTGGCTGCTACGTTTCTATCAGTTTAAAGTGGATGAAATCGTAGATGACGCATATCCTGATCTAGATCTGGAGATAGACCCGAAGCTCTCATGGGCTTTGCGTCATCCGGAACAGTTTCCTGTCGATATCAATAAGGCGGATTATGAGATGTTGCTTCGTGTGCCGGGCATCGGGGTGAAGTCGGCTAAGTTGATTGTGGCATCCCGTCGTTTTTCCCGTCTGGGTTTTTATGAATTGAAGAAGATAGGCGTAGTGATGAAAAAAGCGCAGTACTTCATTACATGCAGGGAATTGCCTTTGCAGATGCAGACGGTGAATGAGCTTTCTCCGCAGCGGGTACGCAGTCTGCTGCTTCCGAAGCCTAAGAAGAAGGTGGACGACCGCCAGTTGATACTGGATTTTGGGGAATAAATGGAGTTTCAGATGTTGTAAACCGCAAGATAATGAACGTCTATATCTACGATAAAACTTTTGATGGTCTGCTGACTGCTGTCTTCGACGCTTATTTTCGTAAGACCTTTCCCGATTTCCTGTTGTCGGAAGGGGATGCTTTGCCTTTGTTTTATGATGAATTGCATACGGTGGTCACCGATGAAGAGAAAGCCGCCCGCGTGTGGCGTGGCTTGCAGAAGAAAGTCTCTTCTTCCGCGCTTGGCTGCCTCACCCAGTGTTGGTTGTCGGAATTGCCGGATATAGGGATGGTTATCTTTCGATATATTCGTAAGGCGATCGACGCTCCCCGTTCTATCGAGACTAACTTCGGCGATCCGGATGTGCTTCTGCTTGCCCAGATATGGAAGAAGGTGGATGGTGAACGGATGCATCTGATGCAGTTCGTGCGTTTTCAGAAAGCGGCGGACGGTACTTTCTTTGCTGCCTTCGAACCGCAGTATAATGCTTTGCCGCTTACTGTCCAACATTTCAAAGATCGTTTTGCCGATCAGAAGTGGATTATCTATGATATGAAGCGGCGTTATGGCTTTTACTATGATTTGCAGGAAGTGACTACGATCTCTTTTGATGACGACAGCCGGGAAGCTCATCTGATTACGGGTATGCTGGACGAGAGCTTGATGGATGAAAATGAGAAGATATTTCAGAAGCTCTGGAAAACGTATTTCAAGGCTATCTGCATTAAAGAACGCATGAATCCGAGGAAGCATAGAAAGGATATGCCTGTCCGCTACTGGAAGTATCTGACGGAGAAGCAGAAATAGGCTTATTCTATCCGCTGCACCGTCACATCCGGAAATTTCTGCATCAACGAAAGTAAATGTCCCTCATCATTGTTCCGTTTCGATTTGATGACCATTGTGACTTGATAAGCTTCCATTTCACCCGAATGCTGTGTTTCCATTTCGTAAGAGACAATCATATAATCTTTTGAATTAAATCTGTCCGCTATCTGTTTCAAAGTATCTTTGTTGTTAGTAGAGAAGGAGATCATCGAACTTTTCATGCCTACACTCTTGAAGATGTAACTGAGTAGTTCCAGGCCGATCAGAGTCAGTACGGTAGTGGCTATGCCGATGGTGTACATTCCCGCGCCGACTGCCAGACCGATGCCGGCTGTAGCCCATATGCCGGCGGCTGTGGTCAGTCCACGGACGATTTGTTTCTGTAGGATAATGGTTCCTGCACCGATGAATCCGATGCCGCTGACTACTTGTGCCGCTACACGGCTGGGGTCGAGCGTCACACTGTTTTCTTTGATGATCTCTTGAAATCCGTATTGCGAAACAATCATGATCAGGGCACTTCCCAATGATACGAGGAAGTGAGTGCGGTATCCGGCTTCTTTGGCGCGATATTCACGGTCCAGTCCAATGATGGCTCCCAGTATTCCTGCCACCAGTAATCTTAACATAAAATCAACGTTCAACATCATAGGTTCGGTCTCCTTTCTTTTCTTTGTTTGTTTCTTTAAAAACGGTTAGTCCTATAAATATACAATTCTTTTCTCTTTTTGTGCTATTAATTTAGTAATATTTGAACGTAGCATCTGCATTTTATCGTATATTCGCAAACAAAACCATGCATTGCGCCAAAGATTGAATAAGAAATGAAGAAAAGGATATTTTACATCATTAGTTTTTTGGTAATATTTTGTATAGAGGTATTCATAGCGTTGTATATACGTGATAGTTTCATACGTCCTTATATGGGAGATGCTTTGGTCGTGGTGCTGGTATATAGTTTCGTACGTATATTTATCCCGACAGGGGTTCCCCGTCTGCCGTTTTACGTTTTCCTGTTCGCTTGTTTTGTCGAAGTACTGCAATATTTTCAGTTAGTGGAAACTTTGGGAATCACCAACCGTGCATTAAGAATCATTCTGGGTTCCACTTTCGATTGGAAAGATATTGTCTGCTATGGAGCAGGATGTATCTTTATCTTTCTGTTTGAGCAAATATTCAGACGACGTTAATTGGAATAACTGATTCTCTTGTTTGGCGATTGCTTATTGTACGCTCTCTTTATTTTCGTTTTCTGAAGTCGGATTCAGATCGTGTCCGCAATACTTGCAGAACTGCGCATTGTCTTCATGCCCTGACCGATGGCAGTTCGGACATTCTTTGTCTCTTCTCCGTTTATATTCCTTCATCATGGAGGCGGACACAATGCCGGTAGGTACCGCAATGATAGTGTAACCGATCAGCATGACGCAAGCCGAAAGAAATTTTCCCAGTCCGGTGACAGGAGTTATATCTCCGTATCCTACGGTGGTCATTGTGACAATAGCCCAGTAGATACTGTTCGGAATGTTATTGAATTGAGAATTGGGCAAAGTTCCTTCGATCATGTACATTAACGTTCCGATGGAAGTAACCAGAATCACAACAAACAGAAAGAAGACCGCAATCTTTTTACTACTTTCCCGAAGTGCGGTGAGCAGTCGTTCGCCTTCATTCAAGAAATTGAATAGCTTAAAGACACGGAATACCCGTATCAATCGAAATGCACGGATGATAAGCAGATAGCGCGCTCCCGGAAAGATCAAACCGATGTAAAGCGGCAAGGTAGCCAACAGGTCAACAATGCCAAAGAAACTGAATATGTATTTCTTCGGGCGGGGAGAGCAATATATTCGTGTCAGATATTCAAAAGTAAAGAAAGCAGTGAAAAGGTACTCCATTACGACAAATGGGGTAGTCAGATAGGAGGGGAGCCCTTTCAGGCTTTCTATAATGACTAATAATACACTGGCAAGGATACAGCCGATAAGAACCACATCAAACAGTTTTCCCGAAGGAGTGTCTGACTCGAAGATGATGACGTACAGCTTATGTTTCAGCTTTTGGTCATTCATAAAATAATGGATTCTTTCTTTTAGTTTCATGAGAATAATCAGTTAACAGGCCAATATCCCAATAACCTGTATTTTACCTATTACTTATTACCTGCTACTTATTACCTATTACATTAATCTATTACCCAATGCTTGTTATATGCAACCGTCTTCTTTGGATCATAGTACATTCCCTCTTGTGTAGGTATCTGGAGAACGTATGTTTTTCCGGTCCTGTTTTTTAGGCTTTGTTCGCGTAGCCAAGGATTCGCGTCCCGAAGTTGGGCGTATGTGATTCCCTGCTGTTTGGCAAAATCGCTTAAGTTGGCAATGGGGGTAGTGACCGTTATCTCTTTGTAGGGGATAGGCGGGTACAAGTGTTCCTTTTTCAGCAGGAATCCATATCGCTGAGGATTCTTGAATATTTCTTTGACTGCCAGCAGGCGGAACATATAGCGGGAAGTCTCTTCTACCAGCCATAAGTCCATTGCGTGGCTGGCAAGTTGCTGGTCTAGTTGAGAGGAAATTCGTCCTTGTCCGGCATTATAGGCGGCAGATACAGCCATCCAGTCACCGTATTTGGCATAAGCCTGCTTGAAATATTTGCAGGCGGCTACCGTTGCCTTTTCGATGTGATAACGTTCGTCTACGTTCTCATTTACTTCGAGTCCGAATTCGCGTCCGGTAGCAGGCATGAATTGCCATAATCCGGCTGCACCGGCCGGAGAGCGGGCTATGTTGTTGAGATTACTTTCGATGACCATCAGATATTTGAAATCGTCGGGGATACCGTTCGCTTTCAGAATCGGTTCTATAATCGGGAAGTAACGGTTGGCACGCTTGATGAGTAACATGGTGGTGGAGTGCATATAGGTGAACGCCATCATCTCCCGGTCCATCCGTTCGCGGCGGTCGTAACGGCGGAGGTCGATTGTCTCTCCGTCAAAAGTCACCTGCTCGGGGACAGTAGGTGAGGTGACGCAATAAGGCACTTCCGATTTGGCGGAATGCTGTTCGTCTACATGACTGCTACCGATCAGAATAGGCAGGGTAGCTCCGATACAGAACACTAATATAAAGGTTAGAATGTAATTGATCTTGGTAAATTTCTTCATTTTCTGTTTTCTTTTAGTCATTTGATTGGTTCTTATTCCAATATCTGGCAACCACGGCAGTAATAGATGCTACCGCCAAGATAATTCTCCTTGACAATGGTTTCTCCGCAACGGGGACAGGCTTTGCCTGCCGTGTCTTTAGAGAGGCAAGCTGTATACTTGCCATTTTCTCCAAACAGGTCCGATTCAGTGTTTCGTCCACCCTGCAGGTAGATATCGTTCATGGTCTCCTTTACTTGATAGAACAAATTTTCTTTTTCTTTGTCCGTTAATGCTGCTATTTTTTTCTTTGGATGGATGTGGGCATGATACAGAATGTCCTGTAATACACCGTTTCCCAGTCCCGGAACAGTCTGTTCAGTAGCCAGAAAGGCTTTGGCGGATTTCTTCTGCGCACTTTCATCATTAATCAGTCCGAGGAAATATTTTTTGCTGAAAGCGTCCGACATGACCTGCGGCTTGCTTTTCGCTGTCCGGTAATATTCGGAAAGTACGCCGTTGGCGGCGTCCTTGCTGTAACACATGATTCCTCCATACATGCGCACGGAAGCGATAAGGCAGCTTTCGTCTTCAAAGCCGATCAGGAGTTGATGTTTGGCAGGCAGTTTCGTTCCCGGTGCGTAATACCGGAGATTTACTCCGTCCGTAAGTATCAGCATTTTGTCGCCTATTGTCATCTCTACCATGCCTCCTTGTGAACGTGCGTGGTCTATTGACTTTCCGGTCAGCCATTCGGCATACTCGTCGGGACTTCCGGAAAACCAAGCGAATTTGTGAGGAGTGAACAGGGTGAATACATTTGTGATTCGTTTTCCCTTGACAGTCTTGTTCAGTTGCTCGCATAGATAGAGCGCTTCGGGTGCCTCAATCATGTTCTTTCTTTTTTATGGTTCTATAAATGTTCTCTTGCAAAGATAATGCTTATTAATCAGAATAGCCCTAATTCGGCAGAACAAAATAGATCCGTTTACCGGAGTGTCATTTTCTTCTGAGATGTTGAGAGACGTTATCCGGCATGCTAATACTGCGCCTTGCTTTTACACACTTGTGCCAACAGATTGTCACAGTTGTGCCAAAGGCTTGGCACGGCTGTGCCACCGCATTGGCACAACTGTGCCACAGTGTTGGCACAAGCATACCTCCGTAGGGGGCAGAGTTTATCAATATATATAACAACTGCAATGAAATAGTTTATTTTACTTTTTTCAAAGAACCTTTTCTGCTTTTGATACGTTTCTCTAGTATAGTTAAAAAAACGAAGAATCAAGATGAATATAGCAATGACCGGAGCCACCGGATATATAGGCAAACATCTTTCTAACTATCTGACCGAAAAGGGTGGACATCGGATCATTCCTTTGGGAAGAGCGATGTTTCGGGAAGGTATGTCCGGACTTTTGGTTCAGACGCTGACGCATTGCGATGTCATTATAAATTTGGCAGGCGCTCCTATCAATCAGCGCTGGACGCCGGAACATAAACAAGAGCTTTTCAATAGCCGGATAACAGTAACACACCGCATTATCCGTGCCTTGAATGCAGTCAAAACCAAACCGAAACTTATGATTTCGGCCTCTGCTGTAGGATATTACCCCTCTTTGGTGGAATCGGACGAGTATACACAGACTCGTGGCGATGGTTTTCTGTCCGATCTTTGTTATGCGTGGGAGAAGGAAGCGAAGCGTTGTCCGCAACCGACCAGGCTTGTCATTACCCGTTTCGGTGTAGTGCTTTCTCCCGATGGGGGAGCGATGCAACAGATGCTTCGCCCGCTACGCGCAACAAAGGTTGCCGCCGTCATAGGGCCGGGTACGCAACCTTTTCCGTGGATAGATATTCGTGACCTTTGTCGTGCCATGGCCTTCTTTATTGAAAATGAAGAGTTGAGAGGTGTTTTCAATTTGGTTGCTCCTCAAGCAGTTTCACAGTCCACGTTTACACGTGCGATGGGAAAGGCGTATCATGCGTGGACAACTTTGATTGTTCCGCAAACGGTCTTTCGTTTGCTCTACGGTGAAGCCGCCTCTTTTCTGACAGCCGGACAGAGTGTGCGTCCTACACGTTTGCTGGAAGCCGGATTCCATTTTTCCGTTCCTACCATAGAGAAGTTGTTTGAGGAGACAGATCACAGTACGGTAGATCGGCTTGATCTGAAACGCTATATGGGGCTTTGGTACGAGATAGCCCGTTATGATCATCGTTTCGAACGTGGGCTTATGGAAGTGACCGCTACTTATACCCTCCGTTCCGATGGAACAATTCGTGTTGAGAATCGGGGATATAAACGCAATTCCCCTTACGATATTTGTAAAACAGCCACTGGACACGCCAAGATTCCCGACCCTGCACAGCCCGGTAAACTGAAAGTCTCTTTTTTCTTGAATTTCTATTCCGATTATTATGTGATGGAATTGGATCAGGAGAATTACAATTATGCTCTTATAGGCAGCAGTACCGATAAATATCTCTGGATATTGAGTCGGACGCCCCAACTGCCGGAAGATATAAAAAAGAAATTAGTAACTGCCGCCGAACGTCGTGGCTATGATACGAATCGGCTACAATGGATTGAACAACTTTAAAATAAACATTATGGATTACAAAATTACTCATCAGCCCGAACAGAAACTATTCAAGACGGAAGTCGACGGTCGTACCGCATTTGTAGAATATCGCCTGTTAGGTGATTATCTTGATATTATTCACACGATTGTCCCTAAACCGATAGAAGGACGCGGAATTGCTGCCGCACTGGTGAAAGCTGCTTACGACTTTGCACTCGCCAACGGGATGAAACCGAAAGCTACCTGCTCCTATGCAGTGAGGTGGCTTGAACGCCATCCGGAAATGAATGCGGATAGTTGAATAAATAGGGGCTGACCTAAAAGCACGAAAAGTCATTTTCTCTTTGCTGTAATGGATATTTGTGACAAAGATACGTTTGGAAGAAGAATTTTCGGGTCAGTCCCTTTTTAGCCTATTGTTTCCATCTCTTTAGTTGAGGGAAGAACTCTTTCATCGTTGCCCGCGCCTCTTCTATAGTGTACTTTACTTCCGAATCCTTATTAAACTCCTCAAGGTAGTTCAGGTTGAGCTCAATCATTTCATCCATTGTGCATTCTTTGGTAAAATGCCCGTCTGCATAGCAATACTGGCAATACTCTTCATTCTTGCTGCCGTCTGCTTCTGTTCCGAATGTCGTTTCATCAATTGGCATAGCACAACACTGACAAATTTTCTGTTCCATTTTTTATTGATTTTAAGTGAGTAAAAGCATGATAAATAATTCTCTTTTATCTGTTTACAAATATAGTTACTTTCAATAAGTTCTCAGTTATCCGATCTTGCTATTTTGTTTTCACCGGCAAACGTTTCCATATCCATCGGGGAATCATTCGCCAGAAGAATACGAGAATACGATAACGTCCGTCAATGATAGCTACCCGCTGTTTCCGATGAAGTGCGCGTACAATGTCGCGGCCTACCTGGTCGGTTTTCATCAGCATAGGATAATGCTTTCCGTCATTCAGCAAGTCAGTGGCTACAAATCCCGGACGAATATCGGTAAAGTGAATGTTTAACTTTTGCAGGTGGGCGAGTTGTTCAAGAGCATCGATGTATGTATTCTGAAAGCGCTTCGTTGCAGAATAGGCAGGGGCAACTCCCAGACCTTTAGTTCCGGCAATCGAACTGATGACAGCCAGGTGTCCGCCTCCATTGTTCTTAAAATAGGAAAAAGCGGTATCCACCATTCGTGTGAAACCTTCGACATTGGTACGTGCGGTATTCAGCTCGATTTCCATCTTCAAATCCATATTTTGGAAACCGATGCCGGAACTGAGCAGAAATAAATCCATACCGCCCAATTGATGGATAAGCGCATCCAGTTTTCCGGCACTGTCTTCCTGAGTGACGTCCAGTGATTGGATTTTTATCTGTTCCGGTGCGATTTGCCGGAAATCTTCGAGAGCTGACTGGCGTCTGCCCGCTATGCCGATCTGCCATCCTTCGGACAGGAGGCGTTGGGCAACTTCCTTTCCGATACCGGAGGTGGCGCCTATGATAATGGCTCGTTTCATCTTTTTGGAACAAAGATAGTCAAATCTTTCTATTTTGAAAGGGGAACTTTCCATTTTGAAAGCCATCCTTTTCGTTTTGACAGGAAACCTTTTCATTTTGGTAGGGTAGGAGTCTTCTCGTTTTTCAAAGCAGAAATAGTATGTTGCTGATAAATAGCAGCTTAAAAAGAATACGGCTGTTTTGGCATACTATTAGCTATGGGATTCGTGCAGAGTAATTCATGAGTTATGGAAGAGTATATATCAGACAATAGTGTGTATGCGCGTGCTAAAAGCAACAGCATGATCAATCCGAAAATGATAGGACGGGTGCTTGGGACGTTGCTTTTTATTGAGTTGGGAATGTTCCTTTTGTGTGCCGGTATTTCGTTGGGGTACGGAGAGGATGATTATAAGTATTTTCTTTATACGTGTGTGATTAATGCCGTAGCAGGAGGATTATTATTGCTTTACGGACGGGGAGCGGAGAATAAGATGAGCCGCCGGGACGGATATTGTGTCGTCACTCTTTCATGGATATTCTTTACCGTTTTCGGGATGCTTCCTTTTTATTTCAGCGGGAGCATTGATACCATCACCAATGCTTTCTTCGAAACGATGTCCGGATTCACTACCACAGGAGCTACGATACTCGATGATATCGAGTCCCTTTCACATGGGATGCTGTTTTGGCGAAGCCTGACGCAGTGGATTGGTGGACTGGGGATTGTCTTTTTTACGATTGCTATTCTCCCGATCTTTACCACAGGCGGCGTACAGCTCTTTTCTGCCGAGACTACCGGAGTGACTCATGACCGCACGCATCCCAAAATCAATGTAATGGCGAAATGGCTGTGGACTGTTTATCTGATATTGACCGTTTCGGAGACGATCCTGCTGATGTTTGGCGGAATGGATTTATTTGATGCCATTTGTCAATCATTTGCTACTACGGCGACAGGAGGATATTCTACCAAACAAAACAGTATTTCTTACTGGAATTCTCCGTATATCGAGTATGTTGTCGCTATCTTTATGATTATCTCCAGTATTAACTTTTCCTTATTCCTGATGTGTCTGAAAGGAAAAGTCGGCCGCTTGTTTAAAGATGAAGAAACGCATTGGTTTCTGGGCTCTGTCGGGATATTGACATTGCTTATCACTTTGGCACTCGTATTTCAGAACAACTATGGATGGGAGCTGGCTTTTCGTAAATCATTGTTTCAGGTAGCTACGGTGCATACATCCTGCGGCTTTGCGACGGATGACTATAATTTGTGGCCTCCTTTCACGTGGCTGTTGCTGTTTATAGCGATGCTTTCGGGAGGTTGTACGGGATCTACCAGCGGAGGTATCAAGAATATGCGGTTACTGATTGTGGCGCGGACCATCCGGAATGAATTCAAACATCTGCTTCATCCGAATGCGGTGCTTCCGGTACGGGTTAACAAACAAACCGTATCTTCTTCCATCGTAACGACTGTATTACTGTTCTTTGCTTTTTATCTGGTGATTATTCTGATCGGCTGGACGATTCTTTTATTTTTAGGAGTCGGTTTCTCCGAATCGGTCAGTACGGTAATCTCCAGTATCGGTAACGTGGGACCGGGTTTGGGTAGTTGCGGTCCCGCATACTCGTGGAATTCTTTGCCGGACTTGGCAAAATGGGTTCTTTCTTTTCTGATGTTGATAGGCAGACTGGAACTTTTCAGCGTTCTGTTACTCTTTTATCCGGGATTCTGGAAAAACCGTTAAGACTATTTTGCCGGTATAGCTTTGCCGCTCAGGAGAATAAATGGCGTATCGCCTCTAAAGGGGCATAGAATAACATTCTGGGACCGGAGAACCGCATAACCTCTCGCATCCGTTTGCGCATGGCAGGCTTATAACAATGTACGGGACACTTCTTGCACGAGCTTTTTTTCTCTCCGAACGGACAATGGTCAAGACGGGCATGTGCGTAGCGGAGCAACTCTTCGCACTTCGGACAAAGGGTTGCATTCTTCTCTTTTTTCCGGCAATAGAGACGGATCATGATCTCTACGGTTCTCTTTTCCTGAGTGATACGCGGTTTTTTATCTGTTTCCATTTGTTTTCTTTTGGCTTTGGAGGCTGGCTTCACTTCGGCAAAGATAATAAACTGATCGCATATTCTGCAAAGAACTTCCACTGGAATGATTGCCGTTGCTGGAAACTATGCGTATCTTTGCGGCATGAGAAAGTTATTATGTCCGCAATGCAAGATTGCTGCCCTATATGTGGTGAATGACCGTAAAGAGCGTCTTTTGGTCTATGTACTCGAAAATGGAGAAGTTGTGCCTAAAGATCCGGCAGCTTCCACCGATGGATTTGATTTGACGGAAGTTTATTGTCTGGGTTGTTCCTGGCATGGTTCGCCGAAAAGACTGGTGAAGAGATAGACAGTTGCCGGCACTTCGTCTTTTTTTGATTTATGTCAATAAAAAGAGGGTGCGGGATTAGAATCTTTCAACCGGATTTTTCTGTATCTTTGCAGCCAATTTTTAGGACATAGACGTATGGCAACTTCTAAAGAGATGACGGCAGGGCCGGCATTACCTCTGATTTTTAATTTCACTCTGCCGCTTTTGTTCGGCAATCTGTTGCAGCAAACGTATTCGCTTGTTGATGCTGCAATCGTAGGAAAGTTTTTGGGTATTAATGCGTTAGCCTCTGTCGGGGCTAGTACATCCGTTGTGTTTCTTATTCTGGGTTTCTGCAACGGATGTTGTGGAGGATTCGGTATCCCCGTGGCACAGAAGTTTGGGGCGAGGGATTATAGTACGATGCGCAGTTACGTTTCCGTCAGTCTGCAACTTGCTGTTGTGATGTCTGTGGTCATAGCCATCTTTACCAGTATTTATTGTGCGGATATCCTGAAGATGATGCGTACACCAGAGAATATCTTTGAAGGAGCGTATGCTTATCTGCTTGTTACTTTTATTGGGATACCTTGTACTTTCTTTTATAATCTGTTGTCAAGCATTATCCGTGCTTTGGGAGATAGTAAGACACCTTTCTATTTCTTGGTACTGGCTACGGTGCTCAATATTATTCTCGATTTATTCTGTATTTTGGTACTGGGCTGGGGAGTGATGGGAGCTGCCATTGCTACTGTCTTTTCGCAGGGAGTTTCCGCTTTTCTTTGTTACGTTTATATGTATCGGAAGTTTGACATTCTGCGGGGCACGCCGAAAGAACGGAAGTATCAGTCGAAGCTGGCGAAGACGTTGCTTTCCATTGGCGTTCCTATGGGATTGCAGTTCTCCATTACGGCCATTGGCAGTATCATGCTTCAGAGTGCGAATAATGCGTTGGGTACGGCGTGTGTGGCAGCTTTTACTTCTGCGATGCGTATCAAAATGTTTTTCCTTTGTCCGTTGGAGAGTCTGGGTATGGCTATGGCTACCTTTAGCGGTCAGAATTACGGTGCCGGAAAGCCTGAACGTATTTGGTCGGGGATTAAAGCCAGCACGCTGATGATGGTTATCTATACAGCCGTCACTTTCTTGATTCTGATGCTGGGAGCCAAATCTTTTGCCTTGATTTTTGTTGATCCGTCGGAAATTGAGATCTTGGAGAAAACAGAACTTTTCCTGCATATATCAGTCTCTTTCTTCCCGATGCTTGGGTTACTTTGTATCCTGCGCTATACCATTCAAGGGGTGGGATATACTAATCTCGCTATGTTTTCGGGAGTGTCGGAGATGATTGCACGCATTCTCGTCAGTATTTATGCCGTGCCGGCTTTCGGCTTTATCGCTGTTTGTTACGGTGATCCGATGGCATGGATAGCGGCTGATTTGTTTTTGATTCCTGCATTTATTTATGTTTATCGCAGGTTGAAACGTCAGGTGCTGACAAGTGTCGTTGTATAATTGAAGTGTGTGTCAAAAGTCAATATACCCGTAGGGGAGTTTAGTTACTTTTGACACATACTTTATCATATTTTAGTCTTGTATCGGATACAGCGGGTTACCGCTTTCATCTACATCCGTCCAGTCTTTTACGCTCACGTTACCGAATGATACGGAGTTTTCGTTGATTACTGCACGGAAAAGATATGAATTTCCGGCAGCCAGAATATTGTCTGGCGGGGTAATGGTCGTATTGTAAGTACGTGAGAAACTTTCTCCGTTGACCATCAATTCCATCGTTAAAGCCATCGGATCGGAACTTTTCAGCGGAAGCATGATATATTGAACCGTGAAATCATTGATTCCCATGTCGGCAGGCTTATCGTAACTGACTTCTGAAGAAATGATCCCTGTTGACAGATCCATGAAAGCTCCCGGTTTCGTGGGAGTAATAGTGGCGGAGAGTACTTTGTTGAGTGTAATATTCTCACCTCCCGTTATGGTTATCACGACCTGAGTGGCTACGTGCTGGTAAGTGATGGGAATGTTGACTTGTGAACTGGTCACATCCTGATGCAGGGCATGCCACCACAGATAATCCACCCCATTGGATAATGCTTCGGACTTGCCGTTGGTAAAGGTAGGAGCGGGGTTGCTGGAATTACAGGAAACCGCATAAAAACTATAGATATCATTACTGAGATACATTTTATAACTTTGTATTCCCGTCAACACTCCGGGAGAAGAAGTGATATAGTTGCCTTCACCGACAGGCTCTCCCTCTATCGTATTGGTGGTATTGGAAGGGTAGGCACATAACCAGCTCTGCAATCCTTTTCCCATCGGAGACATGGCACGCGTTATATTTCTTCCTTCTACGGAAGCACTGAAAGTAATGAGTGCATCTTTTTTGTCAGGATTGTCATTGTTTCCCTCTTCTCCGGCACTATTTTCTTCTCCGTTCGGATAGGCAACATCCATATAAATGTTGTTTTTGGAGCAGGCTCCTAACAGCAGCACCGCCAGTGCGGATACTGCCAGATACTTTGTAATTCGAAACTTAAAATTCATAGTCAGGTTCTTTTTGAAAGTTAGTAATTACCCCTATATACATTTCAAAAAGAATTTAGTTCATATCGGAAGAAACTATTTTTAGAACTCCGCTTCCTTCTGTATGCAGATGATATCGCCATAAACGGGATGGCGGAACTCAATATATTCAGCATGGAGATAGAGCCTGTCCGCCTTTTTTCCATAGAGTTCATCGCCCAGAATGGGGCAGTTTAATCCTTGATGATGGGCGGCATGTACCCGTAGTTGGTGGGTACGCCCTGTCAATGGATAAAAAGCGATGCGTATGTACTTATCGGAATAGTTCAGAATCCGGTATTCGGTAACTGCCGGTTTGCCGTATTCTTCACTGACCATTTGCCGGGGGCGGTCGAGCGGATTGAGGCAAAGAGGAAGATTGATGGTTCCTGTTTCTTCGAGTTGCTGGTTCAATCCATTTCTATCCAGCAAGGCTACATAACGCTTCTTAATACTGCGATTGATGAACTGTTCCTGCAAGTGTTGATGAACTTCCTTAGTTTTGGCGACAAGTAACAACCCCGAAGTAGCCATATCCAGCCGGTGTACAATCATGGGACCGGTAGCTTCCGGATATTTAGCTTTTACACGATGGTAAACGGAATCCGTCTCCTCTTCTTTTCCGGGGACAGACAACATACCGGATGGCTTATTGACTACCACCAGCCATTCGTCCTCAAAAACGATTTCTAATTCTTCCTTCCTGTGTGCTTGGGGCGAAAGTGGATTCCCGTCTACTTCCAGTCCTTGCAGCATGTGTTGCAGAATCGGTTCGCATTTTCCTTTACACGAAGGGTAATAATAACCGTGATGCCGTACCTCTGTTTTCGGAGAGTTTCCCCACCAGAACTCGGCCATAGCCAATGGTTTCAGTTGGTGAAGGTAGGCATATTGCAGCAATTTGGGCAAGGCACATTCGCCTGCTCCGGCAGGGGGGATTTTGTGTACGGTTTGTTCAAAGATAGTACATAAGTCTTTTATTTCTCCTTTCGCATTCAGTATACGGAACTGTTCGAATAACTTTTGCTGCAAGGCTGCCGAACGTTGCTTCCGTTCGTTTTTTAGTTTTTCTATTTCCGTCTCAAAGGTGATAACCTCTTCTTCCAGCGTTTTGATTCGTTCTTTCCATCCCCGTTCCAATCGCTTGAATTCCGCTTTCTGATATTGGCTTTCACGAACAAGTGCGTCCTGTTCTTCTTTAGACAGGGCAGGGGATGACTTGCGGCGAAGTTCCCTTTCTTTCTTTGCTGTCTTTAGTTCCTCTTTGGCTTGAATAAGAGCCAGCCTTGTTTGTTCCGTTTCCCTGTCCAGTTTTTCTTTTAAGTGCAGATAATGAGGATTAACTTCCAATGCACTGATACGGACATTGATAGCTGAAATTTGTTCTTCTTCTATTTTAAAGAATCCCTGTGGTTGCAGCAAATCGTAAACAGGTGGGACGAAATACGGATGCAGATTCTTTCCTGCCAGATTGCCGGAAAAAGCAGCAAGATAACCGATAGAGGAAGATCCTTCTTCCTGGGTTTGTACGATCAGTACTCCGAACATTTTTCCGAGGGTCAGTTCCTCTTGCCACTCTTTCTTTGTCGAGATATAAGCTTTGACTTCTTCGGCCGCTAATACACATAGCGGATGAGGAGTATAGTTGAAAGGGTATGTAAACCTTTCCGGTAGTGCAATATGGGAAACCGGTTGGTCGAAAAAATGTATCATTGATTCTTATCTGAATATCGTTATTGATTGCAAAAGTAAGGCAAATCCGCGAATTTTATTCTATATTTGTTTTGTAGTTGGAATAAAATAGAGGAATAAAATGGAAGACAAACCAAAATTCGCTTTTGTAGGTAACAGCCACATGGCATTCTGGGCACTGAATGTATATTTCCCTCAATGGGAATGTCTGAACTACGGTGCTCCCGGAGAAGGGCTGGCGTATGTCGAGTCATTTCATGAAGATACATCCGACTGTCAGGTAGTGATTCAGTTCGGGAGCAATGACATTTATCAGCTGAATGAAGAAAATACAGATGATTATGTAGAGCGGTATGTGAAAGCTGTTCTTGCGGTTCCTTCCCGAAAAACGTATCTCTTTTGTATTTTTCCTCGTAATGATTATGATGATTACAGTACGGCTGTGAACAAGTTCATCCGCATACTGAATGAGAAGATAGTTGCAAAACTGACAGGGACAGGCGTCATTTATTTGGATGTTTTTGATCAATTACTGATGAACGGCAGATTAAATCCGGAGCTGACTATTGACAATCTGCATTTGAATGGAAAAGGGTATCGGATATTAAGTACGGCGCTGAAGCAGGCATTCAACAGACAGGAGCATCTATGAAATTTTATGTTAACGCTTTTGTCATGTAAATAGGTGGCGTATCATTTATTTTTCCTATTTTTGCCCCATTAATCAATATGTATAACCCCCATAAAACGATGAGACGATGGAAAAAGTTATTATCAACTCGTACGAAGAATTTGAAAAGCTGGTAGGGCAACAAATAGGTGTTTCCGATTATGTGGAACTCTCTCAGGAACGTATCAACCTTTTTGCAGACGCAACACTGGATCATCAGTGGATTCACGTAGACACAGAACGTGCAAAAGTAGACAGTCCGTATCACAGTACGATTGCTCACGGTTATCTGACGCTTTCCATGCTTCCTTACCTGTGGAATCAGATTATTCAGGTGAACAATCTGAAAATGATGATCAACTACGGGATGGATAAGATGAAATTCGGTCAGGCTGTTTTGTCCGGACAGAGCATTCGTCTGGTAACTACTCTACACTCACTGACCAATCTGCGCGGTGTGGCAAAAGCTGAAATCAAGTTTGCAATTGAGATTAAGGATCAACCGAAGAAAGCCCTTGAAGGGATTGCTGTGTTCCTGTATTATTTTAATTGAGTAACGACGAAAAGATAAGATAAGGCTGTTTCCTGCAAAGGAAGCGGCCTTTTGTTTTATTTATTGGATGTAAAATATGTAAATACACGGAAATCGGTTAAAATATCAAAATAATAAGAGGTTTGTCATGATTGCGGCATCCATAAGCGCTGCTGAGTGTTTTACATATCATATATGTATTCAAATAATCATGAAGCAATTAAAAAGTGAGCGTTATGTCTTTAAGTAGTCTTTTAATCATATTTTCATCTTCTTTTATGGCATTGTTTCCGGTGATCAATCCTTTAGGAAACGGTTTTGTCGTCAATGGATTCTTTGCAAACCTTGATCCTTCACAACGAAAAACTGCTATTCAGAAACTAACCATTAACTTTATAATGATCGGTGTAGGCACTTTACTGATAGGTCATTTATTCTTATTGATTTTCGGTCTGGCGATTCCTGTGATTCAACTGGGTGGTGGAATACTTATTTGTAAGACAGCGATTGAGCTGTTGGGTGATTCCAATTCTTCCGATAAAGAAGGGACCAGCCAGAATGTGGACAGCTTCAAGTGGAAGAGCATCGAGCAGAAGATATTTTATCCCATCACGTTTCCTATCAGTATCGGTCCGGGCAGTATATCCGTGATCTTTACTTTGATGGCATCTGCCAGTGTGAAAGGCAAACTGTTGCATACCGGAATCAATTATCTGGTCATTGCGCTGGTCATTATTTGTATGGCTGGGATACTCTATGTGTTTCTTTCACAGGGACAGAGGATCATTCAGAAACTGGGACCTGTAGGAAATCAGATTATTAATAAACTCGTTGCCTTTTTTACCTTTTGCATCGGTATACAGATTTCCGTCACAGGTATTTCCCAGATATTCCATCTGAATATATTATGAGTTCGGATGTTCTTTCTTTTTCTTTGCTTGGATAGCTTTCAATGTATTTTTTCTTACTGAACGTATGGCAGGAACCAACAATTCCGGTTCCATTATCTCCAGCATAGTGCGCAATTCTTGCTGTAGTTCGGGGATGGAGCAGGTCAGCTGATAGGCAAGTTTGATGCAAAGAGACTGCACTCCTGCCGGCTCATTTCTCGATACCATTCGTTCCATACAGAAATCCAGTAAGTCTACTCGTGGAGGGTCGGCTAGCTGTTGTTGGCATAGCAGGTTCAGTAACATCCTTCGTTTTCCCGAATGCGGGCAGGTAAGTGCTGCGTCTATCAGTTCGTCTTGTTTCAGAGTCAGCCATTCTACTTCAGGCTTTGAGAAGTGCGTACAAACCCACAATGCCTGATAAGAGACAACGTCATCCTCATCAAAGATCAGCCGGTAAATTTCCTCTCTGAGCCGTTCGTCTTCTTTTATATAATGAAGTAGTTCCCGTATATTCTCTATATGGAAGCGTGTGGCCAGTTGTGTGCGTAAATCCATTTTTATTTTGGGTTCAGTATCTTATTTTTTATCGTCGGCCAGTTGTAAGTGCAGGATTGGATACGGCTTGCCCATGCTGTCTGTTTCATCCCGTCCGATGATCTCGAATCCCAGATGCTGATAGAACCGGAGAGCCTGGTCGTTGTCTTCGTTTACATCCACCTTGTCGATCTGTTTTTGGCGGATGGCATACTCTATCAATCGCTTTCCGTATCCCTTTCCCTGTTCGTCGGGGTGTACAAACAGCATCTCGATCAGTTCATCACTCAATCCCATGAATGCGGCAATCTTTCCGTGAGAGTTGCGGATGATAAAGAGCTCTATTGCCGGCAGATAGTGGTTGCGTATCAGTGGCTTATAGAACTGGATACTCTCTTCTGTCAGAAAGTGGTGCGTGGTACGCACAGACTTCTCCCACAGCTGTATCAGTTCATCGTAATCCTGTTCGGTGGGGCGTGCTATATTGGGAATGTAGTAACATTCATGATCATATATATTCCCGTTATAGGTAAGTTCTGCCTGATGAAGTATTCCTTCGTAGATAAATCCGTTTCGCTTCAGCACTTGTTGCGAACGTTTGTTGTGCGGATAACAGTTGGCAGTGATGAGGCTGAGCTGTAGTTCGTTGAAGCCATAGTTGAGCACGGCTTGCACTGCTTCCGACATGTATCCTTTTCCCCAATACGGTTCGTCCAGCCAATATCCCAGCATACGTACCTGAGGATTTTCCCGTTTCGGATCGGGTACGATGCCGATGGAAGCTATCAATTGCTGTGTATCTTTTAATGTAACAGCCCATATACCTTCCTGTCCTATAAATGCGCCGTGAAGGATTTCACGGGATTCATTCAACGTCTTGTGGGGAGCCCATCCGGCATTATTCCCCAAATTGGGGTTCTGGCAACAGGCAAAGAATGCTTCTGCGTCATTCTCCTGAAAAGGGCGCAGTAGCAGACGTTTCGTTTCGATATTCGGGCATAGAGCCGCTTCGGTTCTTTCTGCTTCCGGTTCTTTCTTGTATACACATTCCAAACGATTTCCGTCGGGGTCGAGTACAACGCTCTCAAAGTATCCGTCGCCCGAAGTGCGTGGTTCACCTGCTATGGTATACCCCTCGGAGCGCATTTCTTCCGTAAAGCGAAGAATCTCCTCCTTGCTGGGAAATGTGAACGCAAGATGTGTCAGTCCCCGCCTGTTTTCCTCTATCGGGGTATTCTGCACATCTACCCGACTCATCAACTCCAGAGTGGGACCTTCATCAAAAGAGATAAAGTATGATTCGAATCCCTTCTTGGGATTGATATATTTCTCATTACTTGTCCCGCCCAGAAAGCGGACATAGAAATCTTTTAATTCTTCCAGACGGAAAGTCCAGATGGCGATATGATGTAGCTTCATAAGAATCGTAGTTAATGTTGTTATACTTCTATTTTATTGATGCGTCACATATTCGTAAACGATACGTGAGATGTCCGCAATGATTTTACTGTTCTCCTGATTATTCTCTTCGGAATCTTTGACGAAGACAGCTATACTGTAAGCGTGTCCGTCGGGCAGGAGGACGAAGCCGATATCATTGCAGGCTACCTGTTGTCCTTTGGCATTGCGGTCACCCGTCCCTGTCTTGTGGCCGATTGTAACTTCTTTGCCGAGCAATGGAGCAACCAGTCGATCTTGTCCGGTCTGGCATTCTGTCATGGTCTGATAGATGAAGTCTTTGTATTCCTGCGGGAACAGTGCTTCTTTGCGGAATATCTCCAAGAGTCTCGCGGCGGCCAGCGGAGTAGTCCAGTTTTGATAACACAGACTTTCGTCTTGGTGCATATCGTTTTCCGTACAGACAATGGCACAATCCGTAACGCCCAGGGAATGGATGTACTGGTTCACCGTATCTACCCCTCCCTGATATTGAAACAGAATATCACAAGCATTGTTGTCACTTTGTTGCAGGGTGTAATTTAATAAATCCGCAATGTCTATATTGAATCCTCCCTGTGGAAAACTATCTCGCAGCGGACTATAAGTATCGGGTTTTAAATCCTCTTTCTTTATGGTCAGTTCAAAGTTCAATGACTGTTGCTGCTTTCCCATATAATCAGCCAATGCCAACGCCTGATGAAATTTGAATACACTCATCAATGGATAATGAATGTCATTGTTGACAGTTACCGTATCTTTTCCGTCGATAATGACGGCAATACCGATTTCAGCTTTCTTGCCTTTGATAGCCTGTTTGAGTTGGTCCTCCAGAGAAAGATTCTGTGCACAGATAATAGTGGGGATCAGACAGAGAAGCAGGATGAATGAGCGCATACTAATTTTTTCATTAATTGGTTTGTATTTGGGTCTTAAGAGTCACAAAGATATAAATACTAATTTTATCAGCAAATATTTACTTGGAAATAGTAATCCTGCATAAGAATTATCTATTTTTGTCGGTAAACAAAATAATAAGCCTTCTATATGTTAAAATGTCATTCAGAGTTGTTTAAATCGTCGGTGAAGTTGGCGGATGGTTTAAGATTGAGTACAAAAGAAGAATTGAAAGATGTAGCACAGTTGCTTCTTCTTCCCATTCCTTCAAAATTGCGAAAAGAAGAGTATGTATCCTGTCTTGCAGAAGCTGTTCTGACTTGTCCGGATATATGGATTCCGCAGTTGACACATTATGAATGGTTGCTCCTTCAAAAATTGGTGAAAGCAGGAGCCAATACCTATGTGGAAGAACCTAATATGATAATGACGAGTACATTAGAATTACTTTCTTTTGTTGCGACCGACCGTGGTTTGAACGGAGACAAGATTCGTTATATGATTTGTGATGAGTTGCGTGAAGCGGTTGCTCCCCATATTGATAAGTTTTTGACATCAACGGAAGAGAACAGCCGTTTTGTGCTGGAGCAGTATGCTTTAGGAATTTTAAATCTTTATGGTCTCTTACCTTATACGGAATTTTTGAAGCAACTGACCGGATACTTGAAGGGTTCAATGACAAAGGACGAAATAGCTAAAGGTTTATCAAATTCAATGTTGATGAGACAACTGACGTTTGATATAGAAGATATATATAATTCTGTTATGTATGTTCGATCTCCCTTATTATTGGAAGTTGAGGACTTGGAGGAAAGATTATATGCACATCGTGCTATAAAAAGTTTGAAGAAGTTTACCGTCGAAGAGGTTTTGTCGGCTGGAACGATGCCTGTGTTCTATATTTCCAATCCGCATTCGGATCAACTGAAAGGATTTATGATGAGGAAATTAGGTTATAATGAAGAACTGGCTGAGGCCAAGATACAGTGGCTGTGGTATGCAATACAGATGGACGAAAATCCGATGTCTGCTATTGTTTCGGCAATAGACACGAAGGTTCTTTCTATGCAAGAACTTCAGGAAGTGGTTGGAATAGCTGTAAACTATTGTAATGATTGTCCCCGTTGGTTCTTGAAAGGTCACTCGTCCACCGAAGCATCTGCTTTACTTGGTAGGGGTGAATCGGTGAAAACTCCTCCTCGTATCGTTGCCGGACCAACGATGAAAGCAGCAGGCATGGATATCACTCCTAAAATGCAAACAATGGTTGATGGTATGTTTTATGATACATTCTCCGGAACGAAAATCGGACGGAATGATCCTTGCCCTTGTGGGAGCGGAAAGAAATATAAGAAATGTTGCGGCAGGGATAACTGAAAAGGGACTGTTCGTAGAGATGCTATGTTGGTATAGGCGGACTGTTCTTTGAAAGATTGTGTTGGAGATTAGAGGAAAATGAGCTTTAGGGAGATTCGGGATATTGTGCAAGAGAATTAGGCAACCTTTTCCTTACGGTTGTGAATTGTCCCGTTTTTCACGTAAAAAACGGGACTTTTTATTACCTTTGCAGCGTTATTAGCGGTTTGATCATGAATATAACAAAAGAGATAAAGGAATTAGTTCGTAATTTTTCTGATGATTATGTATTAACTGCATCAGATTTTGATTTTGGTCCACAAAGTAAAGCGGCTGTGGTCAAGGCTTTGAATCGTATGGCGGATTCCGGTGAGTTGATGAAACTGTCCAAAGGAAAGTTCTACAAGCCACGAAAGACACAGTTCGGCATATTGAAGCCTTCCGTCTACCAAATAGCCAAAGATTATATTGAGCGTGATGGAAAGCTGATAGGTTATATTACAGGGTATTCTGCCTACAATGCGCTTGGGCTGACGACTCAAATTTCCTCTTATATTCAGATAGGTACAAACAAATACCGCCGTGCTGTGAAACGAGAGAAATATACCATTTCATTTATATTGCAGCCTAATCCGATTACACGGAAAAACATAGAAGTATTACGCATTTTGGATGCAATTCGTTTCATCCGCGAAATACCCGGCACATCACCCGATGAAGCTTGTTTGCGGTTGAAAGAAATAATAAAGGAATTGGATGATGAACAAAAAAAAATACTCGTAAAATGTACCTTGCAATATACAAGCTATGTACGAGCGTTGTGTGGTGCTATTCTGGAAAATACAGGTTGTGATAAAGAACTATTGGGTATTATCCGAAAGTCTCTAAATGGCATAACTGAATACAAATTGCCACTATCTGCATCAGTATTACCCACGAAACAAAATTGGAAAATATATGAACCTACACGAAAATAAGAAGCTGTTTACGGATGCTGTACTTGCCGCAGCGGAACAGTTGGATATAAAGGCTGTATATATAGAAAAGGACTATTGGATAACACGGTCTTTGAAACTGATGGCACAAGATTCAAATGCAGAAAGAGCTATATTTAAAGGAGGTACTTCGCTTTCCAAAGCCTACAAAATTGGTAACCGATTTTCTGAAGATATAGATGTAGCTATTTCAGATGCAAATTCCTTAAGCGGCAATCAGTTAAAGATGCTTATTAAACGGATAGCCAAAGAAATGACTGTCGGACTGGATGAATTTGTCGTACAAGGAGTAACGAGCAAAGGTTCCAGATACTATAAAGCGATGTATGCTTATCCGAATATACTTGGCAAAGCCATCAAAGAAATAGTAAATGTCGGACAACTGTTAGTTGAAATCAATTCATTCGCCAATCCCTATCCGTATGAACAAAAGGTAATAGAGTGTTTCATCAGCGATTTTTTTAGGCAGACGGGAAACGACAATCTTATCGAAGAATACGATATGAGACCATTTTCAATGAATGTGTTGGATAAAAGACAGACATTTACGGAAAAGCTGGTATCGTTGATCCGTTTTTCATTGTCGGATAAATATATGTATGACATGGCAGCAAAAATACGCCATTTCTACGACCTGCATTATCTTTTGCAGGATAAAGATTGTGTTGTATATCTGCATTCTGAACAATTTTGCCAAGACTTTGAGAATCTGTTACAGCATGATAAGGAAACATTCGACAAACCGGAAGGATGGACGGAGAAGCATTTAGGTCAATCGCCTTTATTGGTGGATTTTCCAACAATCTGGAGTGAACTGAAAAATACTTATGTTAGGGAACTGCCGGGTATAGCATTTTCTGCTATCCCGAAAGAAACTGTTGTTGCACATAGTTTTATGGATATAGTGGAGATATTTAAGCATAATTATTTTTAAGATTTTTAGTAGCCTTGTTGGCTTGGTATGGTAAAGTTCTTACCTTTGTAAGGTCATCAAAATAAGTGTTCATGAAGAAGTCTATAAAACATTTGCCCAAGCGAACGCAGGAAGAACTGACAGTTCTGCTGGACTTAGTCTGCAAAAGCGTCGATAACTGTCAGATGATTATTCTGTTCGGGAGTTATGCCAGGGGTAATTATGTTTTATGGGATACTAAAATAGAGTTCGGTGTTCGTACCTCGTATCAGAGTGATTATGATATTCTTGTCATCACCAACGGAGCAGTCAAGCGGGCAGAAAGAAAACTGGAGCGTATCACTAACAAATATCATGATTTGTTTGAATACCGTCGTCACGCTTTTCCGCAATTCATTGTCGAACATATAAATACGGTTAACAATAATCTGGAGGTTAGCCAGTATTTCTTTACAGATATTGTAAAAGAAGGAATTTTGCTTTACGATAGTGGCAAATATCAATTGGCTAAACCACGGAAGTTGAGTTTTAGGGAGATTCGGGATATTGCACAAAATGAATTTGATAAACTTTTCCCTTATGCTTGTGACTTCCTAACTGGTGTAAAGGATTATTTTATACTTAAAGAAAAATACAACCTTTCTGCCTTTATGCTTCATCAATCCTGTGAGAAACTTTATAATACTATATTGATGGTTTTTACGAATTACCGTCCGAAAAGTCACAGACTTCAAGACCTTGGTGGAATGGTAAAGCGCTTTTCGATGGAACTGGTAACGGTTTTTCCTCAAAATACGGATGATGAAAAAGAGTGTTTCGATCTGTTATGCCGAGCCTATATCGAGGCCCGCTATAACAAAGATTACAAAATTACACGCGAACAGCTGGAATACTTAATTTCACGTTTAGAGATTCTAAAGGAAATGACTGAACGTCTTTGCAAAGAGAAAATTGCAGAATATAATGCGATGGCGGAAAATGGTTGAACACACGAAAAATTTTAAAGTCTTATAACTTTGCATCCGTCTGGCTGTCACTCCCTATAAATTAAAAAGAAGAATATATCTGTCATCTGTCACCGATTTCATTCTAACTATCAGATTATAAATAGTTAATGATGTGACAGCAGTGGGTGACAGCACTGTGATGGCAATTATGCTGTCACCCTTGTATTTGTGATTCGGGATATGTTGTGAAGTCGTTGATTTCATCACGGTATGTAACTATCTTTTCTACTGTAAGAAACAGTTTGTTTTGCAGTTTGAAACTAAAGTTCCCAATGCTTGAAACCATAGTTCCAAACGCTTGAAACTAATGATTCCAAGCTGTTGGAACTAAAGTTTCAAGCCTTTGAAACTATGGTTTCTCTTCGCTGAAACTATGGTTTCAAGGCGACGAAACTAATTCAGTGCTATAACCTTATCATGACCCAGCTTAGATTACTTCTTTAGTGTCTTCTCTTTTCTATATTAAACTTTCGTTTTTTCTTGTCGGTCCCGGATATAATGAGTAATTTAGCAGTCTCAACGACACGAAGACGCTGACACAAACAACCTATTATTATATAAATGAAAATTACCCAATTCCGTAAAAATGGAGATACAACAGCGCTCAGCGTAATGGATCTTGAAAAATTGGTAAACAAAGTAAAAACAGAGATAAAATCCCGTCCGGTTTCCACTTTCAGAGAAGAATTAAGATATATGCTTCCAGATGATCGGTGTATGTTTGCCGACAAGCTTCCCGAGATAATTCCTGCCGCAGAATTTAGAAAAGTAAACGGGCAGAAGCAGATGAAAGCGTACAATGGTATTATTGAACTGACTGTCGGTCCCCTGTCCAATAAATCGGAGATAGCTCTGGTGAAACAAAAAGCGAGTGAACAACCGCAGACCCGTTGCGCTTTTATGGGTTCGAGTGGAAAAACGGTGAAGATATGGACCACTTTTACTCGTCCGGATAACTCACTGCCCAAAACACGGGAAGAGGCGGAACTGTTTCACGCTCACGCCTATCGGCTGGCCGTGAAATGTTATCAGCCCCAAATCCCGTTCGATATACTTCCCAAAGAGCCGACTTTGGAGCAATATTCGCGATTGTCTTATGATCCGGATATTATGTATCGTCCGAATTCCGTGCAATTTTATCTCTCGCAGCCCACAGCGATGCCCGAAGAGACGACTTTCCGGGAGGCAGTGCAGGCAGAGAAGTCTCCGTTGACTCGTGCCGTGCCGGGATATGATACAGAAAATGCTTTTTTGATGCTTTTTGAAGCTGCTTTTCGGAAAGCTTATACAGATCTTAGCGAAGCAGGCCTCCAATTACGGGAAGATAAATGGCAACCATTGGTCGTACAATTGGCCAAAAATTGTTTTGCTTCGGGATTGCCTCAGGAAGAAGTCGTGAAACGTACCGTTTTTCATTTCTATATGTATAAACAAGAAGTGTTGATCCGGGAGATGATTGGCAACGTATATCTCGAATGTAAAGGTTTCGGCAAAAATATCAGTCTGAGCAAAGAGCAACAGCTAGCCTTACAGACCGAAGAATTCATGAAACGCCGTTATGAATTTCGCTATAACACACAAATCGCCGAGGTGGAATATCGGGAAAGGCTGTCTTTCCGTTTTCGTTTCAATCCTCTCGACAAACGGGCGCTGAATAGCATTGCCCTAGATGCACAAATGGAGGGTATTCCACTGTGGGACAGGGATATCAGTCGGTATATCTATTCAAATCGCGTGCCTGTATTCAATCCGTTGGAGGATTTTCTCTATCGACTTCCCGGATGGGACGGTAAAGACCGTATCCGTGAATTGGCAGCTACCGTTCCTTGCCGGAATCCGTATTGGACAGACTTGTTTCACCGCTGGTTTCTCAATATGGTTTCTCATTGGAGAGGGTATGATAAAAAATACGCGAACAGTGTTTCGCCATTGCTGGTCGGGGCGCAAGGGACGCGAAAATCTACCTTTTGCCGGAGTATAATGCCACCTTCGGAACGTTCCTATTATACTGACAGCATTGATTTCTCGCGAAAGAAAGATGCGGAACTTTATCTCAATCGTTTTGCGCTCATCAATATTGATGAATTTGATCAGGTCAGTTCGACACAACAGGGCTTCTTGAAACATATTCTGCAAAAGCCTGTGGTAAATATGCGGAAACCTCATGCCAGTGCCGTGCTCGAAATGCGCCGGTATGCTTCATTTATCGCTACGAGTAATCAAAAAGACCTGTTGACCGATCCTTCCGGTAGCCGTCGTTTCATCTGTATCGAAGTGACGGGAGTGATTGACACGAATCGTCCGATAGATTATGAGCAGCTTTACGCGCAAGCCATGTATGAATTGGAACATGGCGAACGCTATTGGTTCGACCAGGAGGATGAAAAGATTATGATGGAAAACAATCGTGAATTTGAGCAAGTTCCTCCGGAAGAACAGTTGTTTTTTCGTTATTTTCGTGCCGCACAGCCTGAAGAAGGGGAGTGGTTGTCTCCGGCGGAGATTATGGAAGATATTCAGAGAAATAGTTCGATACCGATGTCCGTGAAAAGGGTCAATTCATTTGGAAGAATACTGAAAAAGCAGGAAATCCCCTCCAAACATGTACGTAGCGGTACGCTTTACCATGTCGTAAAGTTAGTGACCGGGTAGCGGGAACAAATAATAAATGTGTGATTGCATTGTGACGGCAAAAATGCTGTCACAATGCAATCACCTCCTGCTGTCACGGGCTGATTCGTTCATAATGAGTCTGTTATGTCCCGTTTGGTGACAGATGACAGCAACTTACCATATATATTCTTCTGTGTAGCGTTGGTAAGCAGGCTCTTCTTTTATTCCTTTGTTACGAAACAATTGTTTTATATAAGCTTGATCTTTGGGCATAAGGCCTCGTTCTCCACGATAGAGGCGGTAATATCCTGTTTTCCCATAGTGTCCCACCAACTGTGATCGGATACTGACTGCGTCTTCATAAGGAATCCTGTCAAGCAACCGTTTAAGTCCCCATGTTACATGAACTTTTACAGCCGTTTTAAAACATTCGCATTGATTCCCGTCCGCAGGATAGCGTGCCGGATTAACGCTGGTGATATAAAGATAGTCGGCTCCGTTATATTGTGCAGCTATGTGGCGTAAGCATTTGGAGGCTTGTGGGCATTGGTCGTTGAAGCAACGGGCAAAATTGTAAGGGACAGACAGGCTGTCGGGTTCTTCTTTCATTTGTTGACTTTGTTTTATTTATGATAGCAAGGGATACAAGTTTTGTATTCTCTACAAATGTAAGGCTTTCTTTCAAGAATGAGAAATGATTGATAAGCTAATACCATTGTTCTATGCGATTTCTTTTTGAAATCACTATCTTTGCAATGGATCTATTCATTAAATAAAGAAGAGATTATGCTTGCATACACATATATTGAACACGGAAAATTTGAATTGCGAGAAAAACCGGAACCGAAAATTACGGATGCACGGGATGCAATCGTGCGTGTGACTCTTGGCAGTATCTGTACCAGTGACCTGCATATCAAACACGGTAGTGTGCCGCGTGCAGTACCCGGAATAACGGTTGGACACGAGATGGTAGGTGTCGTGGAAGAGGTGGGAGCTGAAGTTACATCAGTCAGACCCGGCGACAGAGTAACCGTGAATGTCGAGACTTTCTGTGGGGAGTGTTTCTTTTGTCATCACGGATATGTCAACAACTGTACCGACCCCAACGGTGGCTGGGCTTTAGGCTGCCGTATCGACGGCGGGCAGGCGGAATATGTCAGAGTACCTTATGCCGATCAAGGACTGAACCGTATTCCCGATACAGTCAGTGATGAACAGGCTCTTTTTGTCGGTGATGTCCTTGCCACAGGCTTCTGGGCAACTCGTATCTCGGAGATTACGGAGAAAGATACTATCCTCCTCATTGGTGCCGGACCTACCGGAATTTGTACTTTGCTCTGCTCGATGCTGAAGAATCCGAAGCGTATCATTGTCTGTGAAAAGTCCCCTGAAAGGATTCGGTTTGTCCGTGAACATTATCCCGATGTACTGATAACGACACCTGAGAACTGCAAGGAGTTTGTACTCCAAAACAGTGATCACAGTGGAGCTGATGTTGTTCTGGAAGTGGCGGGGACCGAAGATAGTTTCCGGATGGCGTGGGACTGTGCCCGTCCCAATGCGATAGTCACGATTGTGGCTCTTTATGACAAACCTCTGCTTTTTCCTTTGCCTGAGATGTATGGCAAGAATTTGACTTTCAAAACAGGAGGTGTAGACGGCTGTGACTGTGCTGAGATCCTCAGTCTGATTGAAGAGGGAAAGATTGATACCACTCCTCTTATTACCCATCGCTGTTCGCTGAACGAGATTGAGGAGGCATATCGTATCTTTGAAAACAAGCTGGACGGCGTCATCAAGGTAGCGATTGTATGTCAAACTGAAAGTAATAAATAAGAATATGCCTGTTGTCGAAATATCCTCTTTGTCTCATCCCGGAGTTGAGATATTCTGTACTCTTACCGAGGCTCAGTTACGCAATCGTATCGAGCCTGACAAGGGTATTTTTATCGTAGAAAGTCCAAAGGTCATAGAGAGAGCTCTGGACGCCGGTTATGAACCTTTAGCCATTTTGTGTGAGCATAAACATATCACTGGCGATGCCTCCAACATCATTGAACGTTGTGGCAATGTGCCTGTCTATACGGGTAGCAGGGAACTGCTTGCTACATTGACCGGTTATGTCCTGACACGTGGTGTTCTTTGTGCCATGCGTCGTCCTGCGGTGCGCAGTATGGCAGAAGTCTGTCGGGAAGCCCGGCGCATCGTCGTGATCGATGGTGTTGTTGATACAACCAACATCGGTGCTATTTTCCGTTCGGCAGCCGCCCTGGGAATTGATGCCGTACTACTGACGCGTAACTCTTGTGACCCGTTGAACCGTCGTGCAGTCAGAGTATCGATGGGAACGGTCTTCCTTGTACCATGGACTTGGATGGACGGTTCTCTCAGCGACTTGGGCAAGTTGGGCTTCCGTACAGCTGCCATGGCACTCACGGATAACTCTGTTTCCATTGATGATCCTGTCTTGGCAACCGAACCCAGATTGGCTATCGTGATGGGTACCGAAGGGGACGGACTTTCGCCGGAAACGATTGCCGAAGCTGACTACGTAGTCCGTATTCCTATGTCGCACGGCGTCGATTCGCTCAATGTAGCCGCTGCGGCTGCCGTAGCTTTCTGGCAACTTCGTGCTCGATAGTTCTGAGGTTTTAGCATATGTTGGTGTAATAATCTTTAATAAAAAAGATTTTATGAAGGTCCTTTTTATTGTCGGGACATGAGTTCCGCAAATTGATCGAGTGACTGGACATTATATTTCTCAATGAGATCAATGCATTGTTGAAGATAATCTTCATCCACTTTTACTCCATTCCATTGGTACCATCGTTTTACCATCTCAATACCTGCATTATGCTTCTTGGCAACATTCCAAATCGTGACGAGATCATCCTTTTGTTTTCTTGATTTTAACCGTTTCAGCTCAAGTGCCCCTTTGTAGATTTTGATTTCCTCATCATAGATGAGCTGTTTCTTTAGCGTCAGTTCATCATCTCCCAGAAAAGTGACATGGGTCATGAGTTTTAGTCCGTCGCTGAAATCGGCTACAGCGATACCATGGTCGGAAACGATGAAATAGCCGCCATTATTCTTGCGGGTATACAAGACTTGCGGATTGTTATACACAAAGTACTCGAATAAGTTTTCTCCCTTGCGGTCTATTTGATAATGGTCGATGTAACGTTCTTTATATCGTTGCATGAAATGCGCTGTGTAATGCATCACCATATCACGGGGCTTGAAGCCCGACATTTGGATATAGCCATTGCTTGAAGCGCCGATAACGGGGGCGTAAGCCTGAAATCCTACGCCTTGCATATATGAATTGTGTTTTCCCACCACTGTCCACACATTTCTTCGGGTGGTGGTGAGGATTATACGCTGGGTCGCCAAAGGATATGGCAGCATGTTCTTTGTTTTCTTACGAACCTTATCCATGAACATATTTGCTTGGGTCGATATTTCGATGAGGTCCTTATGCACTTCGGCATACAGTTCCTCGTGAGTCATACTTGTAAGATACATACTTTGTTTTTTTGATTGTGTATAACGGTAATGGTTATCTTCGTATCTGATGTCGTCTGTAGGACAGCTTTTTGTAAATGATACCGAAAACAAACGCTTTATTTTGTTTGGAACCTGTTTGAAACAAGTTCCAGCCAGCCTGCCATACTTTCTTATTTTCTATCTCTAATTTTAGCTCTCAAATATTCTTTTAAATTTTCATCACAGCAATATACATAGCAACCTTTCATTCCTCTGGACATTAAAACACGGTAGATGTTGCGGGCGTAGTTATCAAAATATGCCGCATTTCGTTTTAACATAGGATCTTTGATTTCTTTAATGTCTGTAATCAGACATTGTTGCTCTGTGTCATACCGTAAATCGGGACCGATGATGACACCTATGTAATCAAATTCAAAACCTTGCACCGTATATATACATCCGACTTGTTTGATGCCTTCGGGTTTATATGCCCATTCATACCACTTGACATATCCCTTGGGAATATTGGCAATAGTATCTTTGGTTTCCCACGGCATTGCGAAGTTCCCGATGGCAACATCTTTTACAAAATCTCCGTTCTCATCCAGAGAACTTGACCATGGCCAGCAAAATCCTGCAGTCAGGCGTGCGCTTTGTCCGTCTATACTGTCTTTTCTCTTTATCTCATCATACAGTGTTTGAGGATCGTCGAATATTTTAAAGTCAAATTCATCTTCTTTGAAGGATGATTTTACAGGTTCATTATAGATAACTTGTTCAAGCCAGTCTAGATAGTTGTCCGAACCATTGCAACGGAACTGGGATTTTAATTCGACTTCTACAATATCGGCATTGTATTCTTTGGCACATTCCCGAATGAGTTGGGAAGATCCGATCTCGACGCTTCGGATGGCTTGTTTGTCGTCGATAAAGAATACGGATATCTTGGCTGCTTGGACGATTGTTTGAATCTGTGTAAGATTGGTTCGTTTATCAGTCGGCGTGTATTGGTTGTTTGCACTATTAGAGATGCGATGGGCTTCGTCGACCAGCAATACATCTATATTATTAGGTTCGCAGTTGGCCGGAATAAACTGAGTTACATTTGAAAATAGCAGTTTAGCCTTACTGCCACGCGGCAATCGGTCTTTTACCCCTTCCAGTAAAGGTTTTGATTTTGTGGCATAACGGATATTATAACTTTTCTTGTTTCCCGCCAATAGAGCCAGGATATGTAAGGCAATCACTGTTTTTCCGGTTCCCGGTCCTCCTTTTACGATAATGATACTTTTCTTGTTACCGATTTTGCGGATTTTATCAAGAATGACATTGCGCGCTATAATCTGCTCTTCGATTAGGGCGAATGCGGATACATTACCTTCATGAATCAGGTTGGCTGCCGATTCCAGCAGTTTTTTAGAAGGGCGTATGGGGCTGCTGATCATTTTGTGGAAGATCGTTTCGCCATCACCGTTGCCTAATGCTTGCTGCAGGTGTTGGGCGAGTTCCTGCACTTCGTCGCCGGCGTACGTTTTGTATGCTTGCAGGAGTTCGCTGTATTTCTCATCAAATAAGGTATTGGGTGTTTTGTTTTTGCGGTAATTGTAGCAGTATGCGAGTCCTTCGATATGAAGTTCTTTGCTGCTCAATACTTCGATGAATCCGGTCAGATAATCATTGTATCCTCTTACTTGTTGGGAAGGGTGGGATACCAGCCGGTGTCCTCCGCCTGTGTATGCCTGTACCTGGAATGTGGTGTCTGAATCTTCGTCGTCGACGTTGAAGTTTCCTTCGCAGTCAGTATCCCGAACCCCCTTGTTGTCCCATTGTTTTAATTCGATATGGACTACATTTCCCTGATTTTGTGAGTTCCTACCATATAAGATGCAGTCAATGCGTTTCATGTTGTATGGAACGAGGTACTCGAATGTCACATATGTATCAGTAACTCCGCTCAACTGAAGCAAGTCTTTTATTTTAGGGGCATTATTTCCCCATGACATTAGTTCTGGATTGCTTGGGTGTAAGTTATAATAGGTGGCGGCCTTTGTCATTTTGTCTGTAAACAGATTGGTCATTACATCATGAAAAAACGTAGCCTGCGGTTCTTGGTATAATACTCTTTTTCCGGTCATCGTGTTTGGTTATAATTCGTTATATTTCTTAGCAGTTCCTTTGGCTTTCTCAACTGGATACTTTTGCGCATTCTTCTCTATTTTGTCCAGTATGATTTGGGCAACATCAAAATTATATTTATTAGCAATGAGTAATGCGTAATTGAGGACATCTGCCAATTCTTCTTTTATTTTTTCAACATTTGCCTCTTCCGGTGATTTCCAGAGAAAGAGTTGGTTCAGTTCTGCTGCTTCAATGGATAATGCCAATGATAAATCTTTAGCATTGTGAAATTGGGCCCAGTCCCGTTCGTCTCTGAATTTCACAATGGTTTCTGTAAGTTCTTCTATTGTTGCCATATTATGTTGTTTATTCTGTAAAGTCAAAAGATTTGCTTTAGAGTATAAAGCATAAAAACTTATTGATGCACAAAGATACTGTTCTATTTAAAATAGACCTAATCTTCTTCCAGCTATTTTAGCTGAATATTTTATAGGCTTATTGTTTAAGGATGTACTCATCTATTTAAAACAGGGTATTATTGGCATTCAGAAAAAAGTAATTGTATTAGCTTTTCTGTCTTTTTATATTTACTTTTGTCTTTGAAGGTGAGATGAGCTTTATGGAAGTCTCGGTAGTGCAGGAAAAACAACTTAAATAAATCTTTTATATGCTAAAGAAAGGTATATACGAACATGTTATCAACCAGATAACAAAGCAGCATATTCATGAAATTGAGCAGCAAGGTATGGTTTGTATGCGACAAAATATAGATGAGGCGGAGTCTCCACAAATACTAGCCAATTATTTGGGGAAGGTGATTCGCCAGAAACTTGAGGAGATCGAAAATCAGGAAGATCGCGTAAATCTTATAAATAATATCTTGAAAGAAGCTGGGATTATTGATGAAATTCAGATAGCTGAACCTTCAAAATTGTTAACGGAGGTAATGAGCAGACAACAAGCACTATTACAAGCAGAAAGTCGCATACAAACTATTCGTCCCATCTCTGGCTTTCGCGTAAGTAATCTGTTTACGGGCGGTAGTAGCTTGCTTCCTCTAGGAGAAGAAATACGTCGTGAAATAGCAAGTGCTAATGAGATAAATTTCATTGTATCTTTCTTGAAAGTATCAGGGGTCCGTATATTGCTCGATGATCTGCTTAAATTCTGCCAAAAAGAGGGAAATCGTTTGCGTATCATAACAACTACTTATTGCGGAGCTACACAAGCTAAAGCAATAGAGCAGCTTGCTGCGTTGCCTAATACTGAAATACGTATTTCTTATAATACAGATATTGAACGTCTACATGCCAAATCATATATTTTTGTGCGTAACTCCGGTATGAATACTGCTTATATCGGTTCGTCAAATCTTTCAAAATCTGCTCAAACTGAAGGTCTTGAATGGAATATACGCGTTACAAGTGTTGAAAATCCACATATAATAAAAACTGCTCTTGCTACATTTGAGATGTACTGGAATAGTTCTAATTTTGAGGATTTCCGACTTGGAGGTATAGAAAAGTTTAATAAAGAAATACATCGTAATATCTTTAGGGATACTTCGAATGAAGTGATATATCGACATTTTACTCTTCTTCCTCATCAAAAACAAATTCTTGACAAGTTACGTGTAGAACGTGAAGAGCTTAAGAATTTCAAAAATTTAGTTGTTGCGGCTACTGGTACAGGAAAGACAGTGATTTCAGCTTTTGACTATAAGGAATTTCGTCGTATACACTCCAGAAGCCGTATTTTATTTACAGCTCATCGGGAGGAAATTCTTCGCCAATCGTTGAATACTTATCGTAGTGTACTTGGTGATGCAAATTTCGGTACTTTGTGGGTAGGCAATTGCCGTCCACAAGATGAAAGCGAATACGAAAATTTGTTTGTTTCCATCTCTATGTTAAACTCCCGTTTTGAAGATTTTTTTGAGAAACTAGGTGCTGATTTTTATGATTATATCGTGATTGACGAAGCTCACCACAGCCAGGCAGAAAGCTACCGAAAATTGTTTGCTCACTTCGTACCGCAACTCCTTATTGGACTTACTGCTACACCTGAGCGTATGGATGGACGTGATCTTCGACCAGATTTTGGTGGACGAATTAGTGCAGAAATTCGCTTGCCACAAGCTTTACAAGCAGGATTGCTCACACCATTTCAATATCTTTGCGTAACAGATTCTACTGATCTTAGTGATGATGCTCTTTGGAATGGGCAAAAATACAATATCGAGCGTCTTGCGGATAAACTTTGCAGCAAAGAACGAGCTGGGTATATTGTTGAAGCGTTGCATAAATACCTCGCTAATGAATATATGTGCCGTGCACTCTGTTTCTGTGTGAATAAACGTCATGCCGATTTTATGGCAGAACAGTTGAGTCTGTATGGATTTAATGCTCAGAGTTTAACATCGGATACACCATCTGATAAACGCAAGCAACTTGCTAAAGAACTGCGTGAAGGAGCTATTCATTATCTCTGCGTAGTAGATATTTTCAACGAAGGTGTAGATATTCCTGAAGTGGATACTGTACTTTTTCTACGTCCTACAGAGAGTTTAACGATCTTTCTTCAACAGTTAGGACGTGGTTTGCGCCTTTCTGTAGGTAAGACGGAACTCACTGTACTTGACTTCGTAGCACAATCTAATCGTAAGTATGACTTTGCTAGTCGTTTCCGGGCTTTGATGCTCAATCCTGAAAAGAATATTGTTAAGCAAATCAAAGATGGATTCACTTTGTTGCCATCAGGCTGCAGTATCGTGATGGAGAAGAAAGCAAGACAATATATTCTTGATAATATCCAAAGTGCTATTTATAACAAGAATCGCATTATCAGAGAAATCAATAGTTACCCTAATATACCTACCATTTCTCAGTTTTTAGAGAATAATGGACAAGATATTCGTACTCTTTATCAAAGTAACAATTGCTGGACATCGCTTAAGCGCGCTGCAGGTCGTATCGCGTACAAAGACGATGTTATAACCAAACGGTTGGAGAAAGGGATGGCTAACTTATTGCACCACAATACTGCATCATTCCTTCATTTTATAGAACTCTTTATCGATGGAAGTAAGCAATATCTTGATACTAAAAATTATAAGTATGCTTTGATGCTATATTACGCTCTTTTTCAGGATCGTTTGGATAAAACAGGTTTTGCCAGTATTTATGAAGCGCTTGAATTGATCCATAAGGAAATGTACAGCTATTTTAGGCAAGAGATTTCGGAAATTATTTCTTATTTGCTTGCGCATCTTCAACTAAAAACGATGCCTTTAGGAGAGGATGTTTTGCCTGGACTTGAATTATACGGTTGCTATACCCGTGAGGAAATTTTTACGCTTGCCGGTAGGCAAACGGAAGCGCGCAAGATGCAAGGTTCTGTAACGGGAGTATTTAATTTGTCCGAACATAATGCTACATTACTTTTTGTGACGCTAAACAAATCAGATAAGGATTTTTCTCCTTCAACACAGTATAATGATTATCTCATTAATGAACACTATTTCCATTGGCAGTCACAAAACACAGACTCTCATCAAAATAATGGAGGACAGCGATATACTAAGCAAGCTGATACACAAAACAAAATAATCCTCTTTGTTCGTGAAGAGAAAAAGGATGGTTATGGTAATACTTGTCCTTTCCATTGTTTTGGTCTAGTAGAGTATATGTCTTCTCATGATGATTTCCCTATGAATATCACATGGAAACTTCAACAACCAGCAATGGCACAATATGTTAAAGCAATATAAGCTATGAAACAGATAGAAGTTGTAGCAGCTATAATCTATGATAATGAAAAATACTTTGCAACCCAACGTGGTTATGGCGAGTTTGAAGGTTTGTGGGAATTTCCTGGTGGTAAAATAGAGAAAGGCGAAAGCCATGAAAATGCACTCAGACGGGAAATTCAAGAAGAATTAGGTATTGACATTAGTATTGATAGATTTGTATGTACTACTGATTTTGACTATCCATCTTTTCATCTTACTATGCACTGCTATCTGTGTACAATTTTAGCTGGTGAATTAGAGCTTCGTGAACATAAATCTGCACGGTGGCTAGTATTAAGCTCCCTTAATGAAGTTATGTGGCTACCGGCAGATAAAGAAATTGTTGAATATTTATTAAAAAATAGGTATGAGGAGTAATAGCCAGAAGAAATATCATTAATTATTTTCTCATGGCAATTGCTACTATAATCGATTGTTCGAAGGGGGGAGCAATTATGGGAGGAAACATATATTAGGATATTTAGGATGTTAATAAATTATGAATGAATCGCCTACATATCGAGAGTTGCTTGCCGCTAATAGACAATTAGTAGCTGAAAACGAACTGCTTCACAAAGAGAATGCAAAATTGAATGGGTTGGTGAAAGACCTTTTAGAAGTCGATAAAGAAACGAAAAATATAGAGGTAATTTCTGCTAATAAAGCTCCTAAGCTTGTATTTCAGGAAAAGAAGATTGTTGCGCCTCCTTGTTTGTCTTTGGACGAAAAAGGCGCTTAACTATATCAAACGTATTGCTTCATTTAAGAATCCTGAGTTTTATGCTAAACAGGGGATGAGATTATCTACCTACAATACTCCCCGTATCATTTCATGTGCTGATGTTTCTGAAGAATATGTAGTTTTGCCTCGTGGTTGTGAAGATGCCATCGTGGAATTATTGATGAATAACCATGTCTGTTATCGTGCAAAAGACGAGACAAATCCGGGAAAATGTATCTCGGTAAAGTTTAAAGGAGAACTACGTGAGGAGCAAGATACTGCCATCGCAAGTTTGATGTCTCATAATACTGGTGTGTTAAATGCTACAACTGCATTTGGTAAAACTGTGACTGCGATAGATCTGATAGCGAAGCGTAAGGTAAATACGTTGATTCTTGTACATACTAAGGCATTACTCGAACAATGGAAATCTCGTTTGGAAGAGTTCTTGGATATTGATTATGTCGAGGAAGACACTTCTCATAGGCGTGTGCGCAAAGTTGCGTTTTCTCCTTTTAGTGCGCTGGATTCTAATGGAAACAGGCTTCATAAAACGATTGATATTGCATTGATACAATCTTGTTTTGATGATGATGAGGTAAAGCCGTTTGTAAGAGATTATGGGATGGTGTTGGTAGACGAATGTCATCACGTATCGGCTGTGAATTTTGAGCGCGTCTTGAAGTGTTGCAATGCCTGTTATGTGTATGGATTAACGGCAACTTCCATCCGCAAAGATGGTCATCAGCCAATCATATTTATGCAATGCGGTCCCATTAGATACTCAGCTGATGCTAAGATGCAGATGACTTCGCAAACATTTGAACGTCTACTTATCCCACGTTTCACCTCCTATCGTGAGTTGACGGATGACAAGGCTATGTGCAGATACTACAAAGGATAGCCGATGACAATTATCGCAACCGGCTTATAGTGACTGAGGTGTGTAAGGCATTGGATGATGGGCGGTCGCCAATTGTTTTGACCAGTCTTACTTCGCATGTAGAGATATTGTCGGCTATGCTTGCTGATAGTTGCAAAAATGTTATTACGCTTGTAGGCTCTGAATCAGTTAAAGAGAAACGGATGAAGATGGAGCGTTTGCAAAATGTTTCTAAAGAGGAGGCGCTCGTGATTATCGCTACCGGGAAATATGTCGGTGAGGGATTTGATTGCTCTCGTTTGGATACTTTATTTCTGGCATTACCTGTTTCGTGGAAAGGGATAGTAGCGCAATATGCTGGTCGCTTGCATCGTGACTATCCGGGAAAGAAGATCGTTCAGGTTTATGACTATATTGACATCCATGTCCCAATATGTGATGTACAAACGGCGGTTGAAAGGTTATGCGTCTGTTGGGTATAAGATTCAACAAAGTGATTCGAAAGATCTTTTCGGTGTCGGTCAAAGTGCTATTTTTACTGGTAAGAATTATCAGGATTCATTTTTTGCTGATTTGTTAAACGCCTCTAAATCTATCATTATATCAGCCACAAAGTTGTGGTTTGCTAAACGTGTTCCTATCCTTGAACTGTTGGCTGAGCTTTCTGCACGAGGTGTGGAAGTTATTGTGTTCACGCGCCAACTTTCAGATAAGGATAAGATGTTATTAAGTGGTGTACAAGTAAATGTAAAAGAAAAGTTGTCACTTCATGCTTCGATTATTGATAAGTCTGTTGTTTGGTATGGTAGCGTAAACTATCTTGGTTACAACGCGGAGGATAATCATACAATGAGGATTATGGAATCATCTATTGCAGAGGAGGTCATTGAGATCCTGTATGAATGATAATGCCCAGTCTTTTTGCTCCGGTTGCAAACTCTAATCTAGGAATATCCCTCATTATTTGTATTGTGAAAGAAGCATATTGGTGCAAAGATAAAGAACCTATTCTATCTTTCCCAGTTTCTTCAATCTGGATCGTATTCCTCCATTATTGCGTTCGAATATTTCAGCAAGCTCCTTGATTGTTTTACCTTCATCGTATAAGCGTATGAGATATTCATCTGCTTCCTTTTCCCAAGGCAGATAGGCATTACCATGTTCTTGACGCTTTTCTTCCAACGTATATGTCTTTTTTTTAGGTTCTTCTTTCACTGATGTATTGAAAGAGGAAAGTTCAATCAAGTTTCCATCTGGATCGGCAATGTAGGCTGTTCGTTGCCCCCACAGCTCTGTGTTGGGTGGCATCACACCTTGTACGCCTTGTTGCAAGCATCGGGCATATTCATTGTCTACATCATTGAATGTGGGGAGGTCGAACGAAAGTTCCATGGTACTGTTCAAACCTTTGGGGCAATCAAAGCGTCGAGATAACATTTTTTCGAACTCCTTTCGAGGGAACATAATCAAGCGCATGCCGTTGTAGGTCATCTCTACATTAGGTTCATTACCATTCCAAGTCGTTTTGAATCCCCAGATATTCCGATAGAAGGCAACCATCTGTGGCTGTTTGTCGGTGAAAAATCCAATGGTATTGAATTTCATAATTGGACGTTGCTGGGAATAGAGCAGAGGTGTGGAAGAATGTTCTGTAACAGGGATTGCTCGTTCATTGAATTCAGTGAAGTCATACGTTTTTTGCCATTCTTCTACCGTTCCGTCCGTACTGATGGCGAAGTGAATGTAATCGCCTGCACCATTCTCCGGTGGAATTACGCCATTGGGAACATATCCTTTGAGTATGCATATTGGTTTCTTTTCCGTATCAAGTAAGGTATAAGTCCCAGTATCGCATACTTTTGCTTGGAAATAACATTCTCCAAAATTAGGTTCCCATTCGAGAAGTTTGTGGGTTTCGAGGTCGACGGTCCCTTGCCAGTAACCCAGGGTGACTAAAGGCAGTTGCTCTTCATCTTTCTCATATTTGAAAGGAAAGGTATAGGAGCAGAGTTCTTCCCGAAAAGGGAAGGATATATGGATATATTGGGCTTGTTCTTTGTTCATAGTCTCCTTAATTTGATTGAAGCTTAGATCGTATATTCAATCGTTTTCTCTTTTGGTAGCATAATGGTTACTCTATTATTTCCCAATGTCCCGACTTATTAGAGCCAATACGTTTAATTAAACCTTTTTCTTTTAATGTTGCCATAATGCGCTCACCCTGTCGTAAGGAAACCGAGAGCGATTCTGCTACCTCTTTTGCAGTTATCCGATTATTAATTCGAATAAGTTCTAATGTGCGCTGTTCGTTTATACCGACATTTATGCCGACATTTATACCGACATCTACACGAGATTCTAAACCTTCATCTTCTATTGATACTTGATAATTGCGGATTATCTGTTCCAAGTTGCGTATATGTTCATCAAACATAAAATTGTGAAATAGTTCTATATCATCGTTTTCACGAGTAGCGATAAGAGCCTCTATATATTCGGCTTTACAGTCTTTGTTGATATTGGAAGGAACAATTCCGTATTCAAATTGCAATTGATTCATCAGCAATCTGCACATTCTACCGTTTCCGTCAGCCCAGGGGTGAATGGTTACCAAATGAAAATGTGCATCGAAACTTAACTTATAACACTCGATAATGTCTGTTTTTGAGAGTGACTTTCGTCTTTGGTTTATGTTTTCGCAAAGTTCCGCTAGCTTAGTAGGTACTTTTGAGTAATTCATATAAGAACGCCCTCCGGTACCTGCCGTAACATTCAACAATCGTAAATCTCCATTCGCTGACGAAAATTCCCCCAAAGCCGTTTTATAAGTCGTTCCCGTATTCTTTAAAACAATAGAAGACAATTGTTTGAGCATCTCCACGGAAATATCGCTATGGCTCTTTGCAAAGGCAATTGATTGTTCGTATGCAGCTTTCAGGTCTAAGTTCATTAACTGTTCGGTCATTGAACGGCCTTTTGCGCTGATACCCTCATCGAATAAAAGTTGGTTTTCTATTTCGGTGACGGTAGAACCCTCAATAGCTGTTGAATGGGTAATAATAGAGTAGAGATAGAATTTATTGTAATCTATCTGTTGATTTATACCCAGTTCTTTGAACTGGGTTAATAGAGATAATAACTTTTTCTCTCTGTTCATTATTCCATAAATTATTACTTAATGTTAATTCAAGATAGATTTTCCTCTTCTATATTCAACCCCAACTGCATAGCCGACTCCTTTACTACTTTGTAAACCTGTGCTGACTCATCCAATGGATTTAAACTTGTGGTTTTAGCCTTAAAAGATATTTCTATTTCCAAACCATTATTTTTGAGAGGAACAACAAAGCTGGAGAATAAATCAGTCCAGCGTTCAACTGGTACTTTCCCAGATACTTTGATGGACTTGAATTTCCGTATCTCATCAACAGATTGGGAGGAGTCCGTTTGCTCTGATTTCTCTTCGGCTGCTGAATTCCATCCAACAGGTTGTTCTTCGGTAGAACTTTCTTCAGGCTCTTGTTGATTATTAATAGATTTATCAACTAACCAATATTGCGGATCGGTAACATCTAAGAATGGAACAGATTCATGATGATAAATGCGATTGTAGTTTCCTTGTTCACCACAAGCTACATTAAAATCACCATTCTCGCAATACCTTTGAATACTTTGACTGACAGTTTCCACTCCACAAATCATGGGTTTGTCATCAAAGCGTAGAAAGGCCTCATATAAGTCGTTAACTTGTATGGGTTGCTCTATTGTAGGGTATAAGCCACTGCTGCGTAGAGTTCCTAGGCCAATTGACTTTTCAAGTAGCCATTCTTCTTCTTTTATATTGTTAAAAAGATTGCTACTTAGTTGCGTGTTAAAATCTTGCGCAAAATCTTTAATCTCAATTTTCTCTAATCCCTCGCTTACAGAGTATTTACATACAATATTATAAGCTGCAATAAGTAAAGTATTTGCTTGTTTATCGTATTCGGCTTTGCGCTCTAAAATATCTTTCTTCTGTTCTGGTTCTATCTGCCCACTATATTCAGCTTGTATTTTCGCACAAGCCAAATACTCAAGTAGCTTACTATGTAGCATACCTAAACCTATTTCAGAGCATGCCAAATATAATATAGTATTCCTATATATGCGACTACTATTGCCTTTATTTTGAGCTATTTGCTCAATTTGCTTTTTGGTTTTGGTATTTATACTTCCTGGCTGTGTTGCATACTCAGGACCGAGTATCACCAACGTAAGATTTTTCTGTTCAGGAATATCATTGGCTGGATTAACCAGCACCTTTATTTTTGATATGTTACGGGTTTGTGCATTTAGCCGATTGATGATTTCTCCCGAAATATCCGCTTGGCCTATTTCTGCTTTAGCCTGATTTACCAAAATATTGATATTAGGTTTGGATTGAAACCAATAACTGCGTGAGCCAACATTAGTGGAATAGAGATAATGAGCTACTTGTTCCAATTTGTTTAATGCACTATTTACTTCACTATGATTGAATGCACTAGGTTTCAAAATACATAGTTTTAGTTCTTCAATAGTCAATCCTTTGTTTTGTAAATTACCCAATGAAGCCATTAATATGGTGGTGGCTATACCTTGGGTCAAGTTATATTTACCGATATTGTTGTTAGGATCTTCATTATCTATTTTATAAGCATTGCTTGAGGTACCTATGACATCAGCATGAATCACTGTTTCCCACTGACTTCCCATCAGACTGGTTATAGTACCTGTCAATGTTGGCAGATTACTAAGGTTGACGTCTGAGGTATGGATTAATGCCTGGGTACCAGTTAATGATCCCCGTCGTGTCCACAAATCCTTCACGATGGATGCTAATAATCGTAATACTCCACGAGTACGCTGGAAACGAGAATCCTGTCCCCATTTTAAACGAAACATATCAATCAATTCTGGATGGAAGGGATAAGATTTGCGCATCTTGTTAATATATTCCATGCGGTCGGCTTGATTGGGTAAATCGGAACGTCGATTATGATATGTATTCTTGTAACGGTTTAAAACAAGCTCTATCACTTGTGGATTCCCAATATTGTCGAATAAACGACGGCGAACGACTTCAAATATTTCTTCATCTTCGACGGGTTTGATACTTGTTCCAACCCGGACAATACGATTTTCTAAGGCAGTCAGTATCTGTTGACCGATAGCCGATGAAGCAACTTCCGTTGCGCTAGCGGGTAATGTGGCAATTAATACGCAGCGAGGTACGGAAGATACCACCTCGGTCAGTGTTTGCATAAAACCAATAGTCTGATCGGATAGACTTCCTTTTCCTATCATGACTGCCGATGCTTTATTACAATAGTCTGCTAACTCATCAATTAGTATAAGAGCAGGGGCTGACTTTTCCAAAATGGGTCGAAATAAATTGGCTGCCGGCGAAATCCGTTCTATGTCATTCTTTTTAATTAAGTTGTATCCTTCTAAACCTCCTAATTGATAAGCTAGTTCTCCCCATAAGGTATTAATGGTGATTCCATCATCGGTGGTTCTGCCTTGTGATACATCAGTGGTATTATTGGTAAACACTGCTACTTGTGCATTCTCAAACTGAGGAGCTACTTTACTGTCTAAAATATGTTGAGTATAAGCTGAAGAGAGCAGAGATTTTCCAGTTTTTGTAATGTGGTATAAAGAGATCAGCGTATGCGTTTTACCGCCTCCGAATCCAGTCTGTAGAGAGATAACCCGATTATCGGTTTCTTCACCGTTCAACGCGCGGACAACTCGGTTAGCTATATCGCGCAATCCAGCTGTGATATAGGTCTTTTCAAAAAACATGGTCGGATTGCTATACACCTCTTGTCCGATGCCCATAGCCACTTCGCTAAGGTTTGCTGCAAAAACAGATTCATCCAGTGAACCGTTGCGGATGTCATAATGAGGATATACATTCGTATACCAGGCCGGTAGAGGGGAGTCTTCGGAGAACGAAACTGTAGAAGAAGCTTCTGTGGTGACAGGTGTCTCTATTTGAATAGTAGGTTCATTTCCTCTATTTTTTATTGTATCTATTTCTGTCACTAAATCAGGCATCTGAAGTAATTTAGCTACTAGTTTCATAGTGCCAAAAGCTCTATCTATCTCGTCTTCATCCAATGGCTGATAGTGGTTGCATTTATTACGTACTTCTTGTATCTCTTGCAGATAGCTAATAAGTTTATTTGCCTCCTTGCTACTCCCTAATTCATCGGTTAGTTCTTGCTTAAAGGCAATGGCAAAGCTTGAGAGATTGCTATAATCTACCAGTTGCTTACGGTCACTATCTGCGGATAGCGACTGAACAGCTTTATTCCAGGTGTTTTGTTTGTCCGGTTTAAGCCGTGCAAAGAATACGCCTTCCCAAGGTTCATTCTTAAATTTCTCCAGTAAGAACCCCACGACGAATGGACGCATGGCTTCAATAAAAATACTGAGTGCTTTGGATAAATTATCATTCATAATCATTCTGTATTTATTAAAATCCTAAATTCATTTGTGTAGCCTGACCAGTTATATCCTTCTGGCAAGACTGTATTAACTCCTCACTATTGGCAAGCAGCTCATTTACTTGTTTCAGGTCATCTCCATCGGGTAGTAACTCTTTCAGGGAGGCCAATACACGCCAAAAACTATTATTAGCTTCAGAACCAACCAGCTTAATAAGACGCAATAGTTTAGGGCGATTTTCTTTTGACCATAACATCATCGCTTGTTGTACTTGGTCTATTAATGGATCACTGATGTTAGTGCCTTGTACTTCGCCTGTAATTCGTTCTGTGTAGGAGGCCAAATGCTGCTTATTTCCATCTTTAATAAGTAAATGATGATGGAATATGTCGCTAACATCTATATTCATGCCGATGCGTGTGAATTTTGCAGCATCATCAAAATCAGTTTCTCCCATACCGTTCATTTGCAACCAGCCAATGTAGAATTTGGTATATTCATCTCCTTCAAAACCTCTGAGCAAAGCATTGAAAGCTGCTGTTTTTGCCAGTTCTAAAAGTTCCGCTACAGTCACTTCGCTTCCATCAGCTTTCTCTACTTTTTCATATTTGCCGAATTCACTTACTGCTTGTCCAAAGCATGCGGTTAATAGATCGGCACCACGAAAACCTAATCCATAAAGTTTTTCTACTTCTGTATTAACTTTTTCTTCAATGGCTCGTTTCACTTGTTTGAAACTGCCATAGCCTAAGCGCTCGGAGGGGCGACAGGAAACGGTAACGGAAGACTCAAGAGCAGCACTTGCCAGTCCCAAACTTCTATTTGCCATTTCTGTATCCATAGGCCAGCTACCTGTAATGTTCATGCGGGCACTTAGAATAGAATTACACAACGTGGTCCATGCTTCTGTTGTTTGGTGGGCAAACATTATACTGACAATATCAGACGTTTGTTGTTCTATTGCATCAAATATATCTGTGAGTTTCTTTTCAAAGTATAATTTAGCTTCTTGTTCGCTATTGTTATGATGATGTTTTAGTGCAGTACACTCCTCTGATTTAGGTGTTTGTGGTGTTGAAAAGTTTAATGAATATGTGTCATTTAATGTTCGCTTTAACCAAACGTAGAAAAAGTCTGATATATCCGCATAGGCAATCGCATCATAATATGGAGGGTCTGTAATCACAGCTGTCAGTTTTTTTTCTCCAAATTGTTTTTTTTCTCCACTGGAAGCATTTTTTAATATAGTCTCAAAAGAAGAATTACTTTCTGATTCTATATATCGCAGTATCCATTCGAGTTGGTTTGTTGCGCTGCCAGAACTACTACAAAAAGGATTGGATTCCGGATAGTCGAAAACCATAGCAATAGCTTGTCTGCTGAATGGATGCTCAATAGTTTCACGCCCGTTATGCCATCTTCCCAATGAAGTATTAGCCACAGCAATTCGATCAATCCAGATTGCTAAGTAAGTGTAAAGAGCTTGAGTATATTGCGTTGGTTCTATTTTCTTTTTTAAAAGAGAGAAGCTTTTTGTAAATGCCTGGAGCATGAATAGTTGACGGTCAGAGAACATGTCGCCATAAATTTCTATTCCCCATCCTGGAGTGTTGAAATTTCTATTATTTTCAACAGCCATTCTATCTGTAGGCTTATCTATATTTTTAGATTGTGGCTTAATGTATTCATTTTTGGTTGGCGATCTGTATAGCTTTCCTCTATTTGTTTCAGAAATGATTGCTAATAATACTTCTTTAGATGTTTTTGCCTTAAACTGTAGTTTTACCTGATTTACAGTTGTAATGCTTCCACAACAAGGACAAGTCATATTTCCCCGATTATTCCATCCACTTTTTATAGGACACATCCCTTCCTTAATTTCGAATTGAATATCTGTCCCATTAATGACAGGATTCAAATACACCTTCTTTGATGAAGTATTCGCCAAATAGAATTGCTTTAATAAAGGAACTTCCGCTTTACAGCTTGGATTAGAGCAAGTAGCAGTTCTTGCCCAATAGTAAGCGATTGGTTTGTTCCCATTTTCATCGGCAGGATATAAATACCCTACTTCCTTCTCTGTCATAGCCAACAGTTGTTTGGCATAGTATTCCACATCAAAAGAAAGTCTGTTGGGAATATCTATAATGCCGTTGCAGATAGAAATACCTTTGGTAATGAGTATATCTATACCTTCTTTTCCGTAAATACGACGAAACTCCTCTTCTGTATATCGTATGGGCTTCCCATATTTCTGTGGAAACTCTACACTTCCTTTTTCAATGATATGGGCAACCGGATTAATATCATTGCCATAACTACGACATCCCAAACGCGCTGTCTCTAAGGGTATAGCACCTCCACCTGCAAATGGATCGAACACACTTGGCATCTGCTTTTGAAAACAATCAATTGCAGTTTTCAGTGCAGCCTCCTTTTCTTTTATAATATCAGTTTCCAAATGACGGTCTATGCAAGTATAGAGATTGTTTTCTGCTTCTTCAATAGCTTGATAGGCTGCATCAAATGACTGACTTAATGAAATAAAAGAAGCATCAGGATTCTGTTCTGCATTGTATGCAACCCAAATTAACTTTCTTGCTTTTGCTAGAACAGCTTTATCGTTCTTACTTTCCCATTTTATCAGGCAACCTTCACTTAACTGTTCTTTCGAAGCTGTACTTTTGCCTTTCAACATATTAGCCTGACAGACTGGAGAAAACTTTCCTATAAACATCAGCAAACGATTGCGCAGATTGTCCGGCATTGGATCATATATCGCCGTATATGGAATATCCGGATAAGGTACATAAAGTGGATCGTTACTTAACAACTCCTGTATAGCATCTTTAAAAGCCAGCGGACATTGCTCATCCAATGGGTCTGGTACCAGACTGGCAAAGATTACAGCCCTGCACACAGGAAGTGGACGGCGTGCCCACCATAAATGTAAAGTAGAAATATGGCCGTGACGAATAGATTTATCACGTACACTCTCAGCCGATATTTCCTTAATCGGCATAGCTACTTCTATCAGTTTTTTTGCTTTTGTCATATTTATGTTTTCCTTATTTTTCAGTTTTATTTCTCCATTCATCCAGTGGCAGATAGTATTGTACTCCTTTGTCTTTCCGCTCAAAGATGAGCTTCTTGGCTGGGTTTTGAATACGGTGCAATTGTGGTTTAGATTTGCAATTCACTACAATATAAAGCCATGCACTGTTTCCCAGTTGTGCCAACCGGTTCATTTCATTCTCCGACAGCATAACCCCATCAATCCCTGAACGACCTTTGACCTCAATATATCGTTTAATATCTAACTTGTTAACGCTTCGGATATCATATCCTAAGTTTTGGCTGGAAACATCTTCCGCTTGCCATTCATTGGCAGCCTCATATTCGATAGCTATATTCATGGCTATGGCTTCTACTTCATCGTCTCTTTTCATGCCGTAATGTTGCTCATACTCCATTTGGCTGAGGGGGACGACATAGGCACATCCCAATATTTCCGGAGCTTTGGGATTTATTTGAACCATTTGCTCCATTTCGCGGATGCGTTCATCTTTTTTGCGGAGTAGTTCTGCTTTTCGTTCCATCTTATGCAATAACTTTTCCTGTATTTTTACATCTCCCAATAAAACCTTACCTTGCAATTCATTAATTTCTATGTCTAAATCCATGATAATCTGACTGAATGCAGTCTGCAAATATTCTTTTCGCTTTGCGGCATCTGCTTCTACAATCTCCTGTGTAGAGGTGAATAGAGGTAAGGTAATATTCTCGAATGCCCATTCGGTGACTTCTTCGTTACCTATAACAGCAGGAGGAGTGATTTGCTTGGCAAATTGAAGGGGTGCATGCAGATCCAGAAACTTGGCCGGTGAAGTTGCATGAAATACTCCATTATTAGTTTGATAAACAAAACTAAGCTGTTCATTTGCTATACTGTCGTCTCCTTTATTGGGACGATTGTCTGTGATTTGATTTTTAACATAAAAAGCAAAATAGTCTTCAGTATCTTCCGGTGAAACGAGAATCGTACCTTTCAGCATTTCGTCTCTGAAAGAATCGCGCACACAATCAATGAGTGCATCAAACAAAGCGTTACCCGGATTGATATAGTGTACCTTACCCAATATGGCATTGGTATTCTGATAGTCGAGAAATATATGTTTATCGAAACAGAACAATAATTTATTGATATTCTCAGCGTAGATGTTATAATCATCTTTTAGACGTTTGGAAAGTACATCCGGAATGTTTTCCATTTGATAAATTCCGTCTTGTATCATCCTGTATTTTCCTCCTAAATAGCTGAAAGTTCTTTCAAAAAAGAAACGAATATAAATCGGTTGCAATCGTTTCTCGTCAGAATGTTCTTTGAGAATACGGGCATCTTTATAATCGACTTCACTATGGGCGATTACTTTTTGTTGTTCTTCTATCTTATTCCGGAATACTTTCTCAATGATGATTTCATCCTGTTCTATAAACTGATCAAAAGAAGATTCTTTTCCATCAAAAACGGAAGTTATAATAGCATCCAGACTAACATCCTTCAGTACATCTTGAATAACATCATAAACGCGGTCATCACCCATGCTTTGACGAATAATATCCAGCTTTATCAGTAAACGAGACAATACTTGCCCTTCCCGTGTGTTGTCCGCCACCATATTGAAGACCAGTACATCATTTTTCTGTCCATAGCGGTGGATACGTCCCATGCGTTGCTCTAAGCGATTAGGGTTCCAGGGGATATCCCAATTTATTAGTAATCTACAAAATTGAAGATTGATACCTTCGCCGGCAGCATCGGTTGCAATGAGTATTTGGGTTTCGGGAGACATGAAATCCCATTGTGCCTGACGGCGTTCATCAACAGATAAGCCTCCATGAATGACTGCTACTTTATAGCCGTTATTGCTTAGGCGTTCTCTCAAATAGAGCAATGTGTCCTTGTGCTCTGTGAAAATAACGAGTTTTTCGCCATTGATAACTCCTTGGCTTTTCAAGAGTTCTTTTAGCTCAATGTATTTCTTTTCTTCTTGATTTTGATTGTACAGGCTGTTCGCCATCTCATACAGCCGTTTCACTTCTTTAGCTTCGGTCTGTATCTCTGCTAAACTTTTTGAAGTGGTGAACAGTTTGAATTTTCGAGGGTCAGATAGGATACCATCCAACGCATCCCGTTCATCGTCCTCCAGGTCATCATATTGGTCAATACTATCCACATCCAGTTCTTCTAACTTTTGACGTTGCTTCCATATATTAGGATTCTTGCTTACTTCATCTACTATGCCTTGTAGTGCGATCCAGCGTTTGTATAATGTATTTTTGATCGCAAAAATAGAACTTACCAATCGTCGTTGCATTACAGCCAAGGCTAAAGACACATGAATGTTCCTTGTTTCGGTTGCTTCTTCTTTCTGTTTGGTCAGATAATTGGTTACATTATCATAAAGTCGCTTCTCTTCTGGTGTCAATTGAAAAGATACAGTTTTAGTATACCGATCCTTGTATAGATTGTTGCCATTCCAGTCTTTCATGTCCTCCTTTAATCGGCGTATGAAAAACTTATTCAGCCCATCTTTACTTAATTCTTTTACTCTGTCGGCAGCAATATCCTCTGTTGCAAAGATATCTTCGTCTAATAATTGAAGAAGTTTCTTGAACGTATCTGTTCTTCCTCTATGTGGGGTAGCTGTCAACAACAAGATATGCTCACATTGTTGCGAAAGTAAATGTGCAGCTTCATATCGCTTTGACTTATATGTTTTTTGCCCATATTCATAAGCCGATAGCTTATGAGCCTCATCAAAGATGACCATATCCCAGTTTGTATTGCTGACAATGTTCAACACATCCTCCCGGCAAATGAAATCAATAGAAGCTACCACTTTATTTGCCGAGCGAAAAATGGTAGGGTCAGCATTAAAAATACTTCTATTGACAAGCGTAAACGGGATATTAAATTTTACTCCCATTTCATCTTCTTGCCATTGTTTGGTTAAACCGCCTGGGGTGATAATAAGTATGCGTTCAATGATCTTTCGCATTAATAGCTCCTTCAATAATAAGCCTGCCATAATTGTCTTTCCTGCACCTGTATCATCTGCCAGCAGAAAACGTATCTTAGGTTGAGGAAGCAAAAATTTGTATACGGCTTCTACTTGGTGGGGTAGTGGATCTACAACACTACAATTGATGGCAAATAGAGGGTCAAATTGATAAGCGGAATTTATTCGTTCTGCTTCTGCAAATAATACAAATTTATCGGGATCGCCCTTAAAATTGAACTCTCCATCAGATGTCAATACTTCTAAAGAACTGAACTGTTCTTCTGTAATCACCTTGGAACTGCTTTTATTCGTATTTACTCCTGTAAATTTGAGCGAATACATAGTTCCTAATTTCTGTATTTTGTTAACAACAACAGCTTCTGTTGGTATTAGATTTTTTATTATATTTCCGACTTCAATCATTGTTAGAGGATTTTATAAGATCTTTTACGTCCATTTGAAGGACTTCTGCTATCTGAAATAAGACTTCCAAACTGGGCTGTCTTCTATTGCAAACATAAGAATTGACAATACAGAAACTTTTCCAAGTTTTTCTGCCAGCCAGGTTTGTTTGATACCTTTTTCTTCAAGAACTTCTTTTATCCGATTCATGGGTTTGTCTATCACAAAATTCTTAATTGTTAAACAAAGATATAAAACAATCTGCTATAAAAAGAGAAAAGAGGATGATTATTTCTCCCAAGATGCTAAAAATTAGGTAGTGAAGTGTCTACTTGTTTACTTCTTTTTCCGACATCACAAGTTTGGTGCTATTTATTAGGGGTAAAACGCTCTTTATACAAGAGGTTGTGCCAGAGTTTTAACACCTCGTAGAATAACTTACTCTATTTTAGGACCACCCAAAAGTTAGTCAAGCTTTGGTCGGGAGATCTTGACGTATTTACCGACTTTCTGCATCGGGAATGTTATGGTATTTGGTGTAATGATAGAGTAAATCTCATATGAGGTTGAATTTTGCCATCGCTTCAGCTACCGTGTAATATTGGGGCTCGTCGGGTTGGGCTATACTTTTGGATATATCGAAATGCTTTTTGGAGTGGCTGACAGTTTTATCCTCTATTTTTTTAGGGATAGCATTCTTCGAGACAAGTGTATAGATGGATGCCAACGTCATATCAAACTTTTCTTGAATCTCTTGCACAGTGTACTACTCGGTGATTTCCGGATTAGCTGCTTTCTTAGAGAAATAATTGTCGATATGCTTTTTACTCCAACTCCTCTCTATACTATTTGTATTTTTTTGATTTTACTCGCTGTCGTTTTTGCCTATTTTTAATGTCCATTTTCTTGTTATTTCACTAAGTATTAGTCTCCCATCTTCAACCATATTCAACTTTCTCCATCACCTTTCCGGCAGATTTCTGTGTAAAATCCTCCGAGACCCAAATATGGTGCAAAAATGAGCTGGAAAACAAATGTAGACGATAAAAAACGTCCATACGAGCAAAAAGAAAGGCATTGAAATTCAACGCTTTATTAACCATTAGTAATCTATGCTAATCGTTGGCAATCACCAATTACTTGCCGATGCAGAAATGCTGAAAAATATTTTGGAGCACCATATCATTCGTCACTTCCCCTGCAATATCTGAAATAAAGAAAATACACTCCCGTATATCTTGTGAAAGAAAATCTCCGGATATATGCGTGTCAAGCCCATTCTGCACTCGATGAATAGCATCTAAAGCTTTACTTAAAGCTTCATAATGCCTTACGTTTGTCACAATAATATCATTCTGTGTTACCGTAGGTAGATGTGCTGCATTAATAAGCATCTTTTGTAACTCTTCGGTCTGTTTACGTTCTTTTGCCGATATGAAGATAGATTTCGTGTATTCTTTAGAAAAGTCCTTTAATAAAGCAGATAATTCTTCTTTCTGCTTTTCCTCAATCAAATCCGCTTTGTTGAATACAACAATTAGTTGTTTCTCCTCACAACGAGGGATGATCTTTTCTGATAATTGCTTTATCTGAGAAGATGCATCAGATGAATCAACCATCCAAAGTACAATCTCCGCTTGATCCAACTTTTGGAATGTACGTTCGATACCAAGACTTTCAATGGTATCATTTGTTTCCCGGATTCCGGCAGTATCAATGAATCGGAAAGTGATGCCACCTATATTAATAGTATCTTCAATGACATCACGTGTGGTACCATGAATATCACTGACGATTGCTTTATCCTCGTTCAGTAATACATTCAGTAAAGTTGATTTCCCTGCATTCGTTTCACCGATGATAGCCACCGGAACACCATTTTTAATGGCATTCCCAACATTAAATGAATGAACCAGTCGGGAGATAACCTGCTCTATTTCATCTGCGAGTCTTCGCAATGCCGAACGATCTGCGAACTCTACATCTTCTTCGCTGAAGTCAAGTTCCAGTTCAATCATGGAAGTGAAGTTCAGCAACTTGTTGCGTAGATCTGTTAACTCTTTGCTAAAACCTCCCCGTATCTGACTCATGGCCAAACGATGAGTGGCTGCGGAAGAAGATGCAATCAAATCGGCTACAGCCTCCGCCTGACTTAAGTCCATCTTTCCGTTGAGAAATGCGCGTTGAGTATATTCTCCCGGCTGAGCCATACGGCAACCGTTCTTAATCAACAATTGCATTACTTGCTGAAGAATATAGGAAGAACCATGACACGTGATTTCTGTACTATCCTCTCCCGTATAGGAATGAGGAGCCCGGAAAAGACTCACAAGGACTTCGTCTATGATTTCTTCTCCATTATAAATACGCCCGAATGTCAGCGTATAAGGCTTTTGTTCACTAAGTAATTTGCCGGCTTTGGCTGGTTGGAAGATGCGGCTTGTAATGGAAATAGCTTCAGGACCGGAAACACGGATGCTTCCGATGGCACCTCCTTGAGCGGTAGCAATAGCGCAGATAGTATCTTGATTCATTATATTTCTTTTTGGATGATGCAAAGATAATTGTTTCTAAGTAAAAAAAATAAGATTAGACACAACTTGTGCTTTATTTGTTTATATTTGCTGCCGTTCAAACAATGCACATACAAAATATAATGATAGTCTATGGAGCCGGATACAAACTTATATTCACCGAATGAGAATAATGAAATCATACGGGAAAATTCACAAAAGAAACTTTATGTACTTGCCGCACATCAAATAGCTTTATGGGAATATGATATTCCGACAGGAAAATGTAGCTTTACGGACGATTACTTCCGCACGTTAGGCTTGAAAGATTTAAAGGCATTAATGACTTTTACCATTTCGCATACCCCGGAGATATAAATGCCTATCAGACTGCTTTTGCTAAAATGCTTGCTTCGGAGTCCAAAGCATATTAGATACAGGTTCGTCGTGTCGGAGAACATGGTGAGGTGATTTGGCTGGAAGAACATAACTGTAAAATAATAGAAGCTTTACCCGAATTTATTTTCATCTTTGACGAGAATTTCTTTATAACGGATGTGCTGATGGCGCGGGTACGATTCTGCGGTATCCGGTAGAAGTTGCCGAACAGAGTCTTTTTATTAAGATTGATTCTGAATCCGTACGTCATAAAAAGATTTTGGTTGTGGAGGATATCGAATCGAACTTTGCCCAGCTGAATATCTTACTGAAGAAAGAGTATATCATCCTGTGGGTGCGTAACGGACAGGAAGCAATCAATAGCTTTATTCGGGAAAAACCGGACTTGATATTAATGGATATTCGTATGCCTGTGATGGATAGTATTCAAGCTGGATGCAATGCAGTTTTCTCCAAACCATATTCTTTGGAGAAACTGAAAGAAACGATTGAAATCTATATCGGATAATTAATTTTCTAAAAGGAGACCAACATTCTGAAAGTTAGATTGTTATTAAACTAATAATAACAATCTAATTTTTGTTGGAATATGGAGAAAGTGAAAAAGATGGTCCTCATCGGAGCTAGCGGCTTTGTTGGTTCCGCTCTGCTAAATGAGGCATTGAATCGTGGCTTTGAAGTGACAGCTGTAGTTCGTCATCCCGAAAAAATAAAGATAGAGAACGAACATCTGAAAGTAAAGAAAGCGGATGTCTCTTCGCTCGATGAAGTATGCGAAGTTTGCAAAGGAGCGGATGCCGTTATCAGTGCATTCAATCCGGGATGGAATAATCCTAATATATATGACGAAACCATCAAAGTATATCTGACTATCATTGATGGAGTGAAGAAAGCGGGAGTGAATCGCTTCCTGATGGTAGGTGGTGCCGGCTCACTATTTATTGCGCCGGGATTACGACTGATGGATTTGGGTGAAGTTCCTGAGAATATCCTGCCTGGAGTTAAAGCCTTGGGAGAGTTTTATTTGAATTTCCTGATGAAGGAGAAAGAGATTGACTGGGTATTTTTCTCTCCGGCAGCAGATATGAGACCGGGAGTACGTATCGGACGTTACCGTTTGGGCAAAGACGATATGATTGTGGATATCGTGGGTAACAGCCATATTTCTGTAGAAGACTATGCGGCTGCAATGATCGATGAATTGGAACATCCCAAGCATCATCAGGAGAGATTTACGATTGGATATTAATAAAGAGGTTAATCATTATATAAATTTGCTTGTGTAAAATTTGAGTTAACAAGTAAAATAATGGCTTGAGGCATACATTTTGACGTATGGTTCAAGCCATTTCTTATTTTATTTTCCGATATTTGCATTGTGTCGGTATTGTAACACAAAATGAAACAAAGAAGAAATACTTAATGATATTCTGAACTATGATATTCAAACAAGAAACTCAAATCTTAAAATGTACCTTTGAGAAGGAACATTTTTCTAAAGTAAAAGCTGCCTTCAAAGATAGATGGCCTGTTGTATATATTATCGAGGATGACGAAAAGGGACAAGCCTATATAGGAGAGTCTACAAATATATGTACCAGGATTTGTGATCATTGGAATAATACCGAACGCAGAGCTTTGAAAAACATATATATTATCTTTAATAAAGTCTTTAATAAATCTGTAATCCTGGATCTTGAAGCATTTCTTATCGGATATATTGTAGCTGATGGTAAATATAGACTCCAGAATGGCAATGGTGGCCAGCATGTTCATAACTATTATTTGCGTGATGAATATCAGAGAGAGTTCAGACACATTTGGCAGCTTCTTCAGGATGAAGGTGTTGTCAGGCATGGAATTACTCTTCTGGAGAATCAAGACTTATTTAAATATTCTCCATATAAGATTTTGAATTTGGACCAATTTAATGTTGCTGTGCAAATTCTTACTGATCTGAAATCTGATTTAGGGAATAATAATCAATCCCGTTCTTTTATAATTGATGGAGGGGCAGGTACTGGTAAGTCTATTCTTGGAATTTATTTGCTGAAGCTATTGATTGATGCAAAGAGTTCACCTGCATGGACTGCGGAAGAAGAGGCATTGGATGAGAATCTTAGTTATATAATTGGACATTTGAGCCCGGACTTAAGAGTTGGGTATGTAGTTCCTACACAAAGTTTTCGTGAGACATTGAAAAAAGTTTTTGATGGAATACAGGGACTTGATTCTAAAATGGTACTTAGCCCCGAAGATGTTGCCAACTCGGGTGAAGGTTTATATGATCTTCTGATTGTTGATGAATCACATCGTTTGAGGCGTCGTCGTGCATTATTTAATTATGGATCATATGATAAAGCTAACGAGGCATTAGAGTTAGATAAAGAAGCGACGGAATTGGACTGGATACTGGAAAAAAGTTGGTATCAGCTATTCTTTTATGATTCTAGACAATCGGTGAAGCCTTCTGATGTGGAAGCACTAAGATTTTTCTCATTGTCTCGGCAAGAGGATACCCGGAACTATAAGCTTACTTCTCAGATGAGGTGTAAGGGTGGAAATGATTACATAGATTATATTCATAATATATTGGAGTGTCAGCAGGAAGAAATGCGCACTTTTGGGTCATCTTATGAGCTGCTGCTGTTTGAGGATGTTGAGGATATGGTATCTGCAATTAAAGATAAAAATAACAAAATGGGGCTCTGTCGGAATATGGCGGGGTATGCCTGGCCTTGGAAGACGCACAAAATGACACTGTCTAAAATTCAAAAAGAAGGGTTATATGATATTAAGATAGAAAACAAATACGAGGTAAATAATGCGCATAAGTACATTTGGAATACTACCCAGAAAGACTGGATAAACTCTGAAAATTCAATTAATGAGATAGGCTGTATACATACGACGCAGGGGTATGATTTAAATTATGCAGGTGTGATAATAGGTTGGGAGATAGACTATGATCCTATAAATAATATTATTACTGTATCTAAGGATATGTATCAAGATTCTAAAGGCAAAGAAAAGGTGGATGGAAAAATATTACATAATTATATAAAGAATATTTATACTACTCTTTTGGAAAGAGGTATGTATGGAACTTATATCTATGTGTGCAATGAATCTTTAAGAGATTACTTCAAAAGATTCTTTACCTTTGTTCCTCATCGCACCAAAGGCTAAAACCTCTCTCTTATTAGAAACTGTATATATGAATCAATAAAAAAGACCTTCACTAAAGAATTATTAATGGTTTTAGTGAAGGTCTTTCATGGTAATTGATATTATCCTATATTCTGTCGAGCACAGTCTTAATCAGTGTATCGATTGTATTCTTATATCCGGTATTAGCCTCTTTGATCAGTCGGTTGGCTATTACCATACAGACGGTCATTGCCTTATGTCCCATCAGTCGGCTAAGTCCTGCAAGTGCCGAACTTTCCATTTCGAAGTTGGTAATCTTAAAGCCTTTATATTCAAATGTTTCAATCTTATCATTTTGTTTCGGGTCTGCTAACGGAATACGGAGCTCACGTCCTTGTGGCCCAAAGAAGCCTCCTGCGGCAATCGTTACACCACGTACCATATCTTCTTTAGCAATCCGGTCAATCAGTTCTTCACTGGCATCAATAACATAAGGCGCAGGGGCACACATATTTCCCGACCAGCCCATGTAGTTAAGGAAAGCACGTTCGAAAGGAAGATCGCATACCGCATTACGTCCGGCATAAAAATTCAATAATCCGTCGAAACCGATAGATTTCTGTGAACAGACGAAGGTGCCTACCGGAGTATTTGGCTGCAAGCCGCCGCACGTACCGATACGTACTAACTCCAGTTGGCGGAACTTTTCTTTTTCTTCCCGTGTCTCAAAGTTGATGTTGGCAAGCGCATCCAGTTCGTTCATAACGATGTCGATATTATCGCAACCAATTCCGGTAGAAACCACTGTGATTCGTTTACCTTTATATGTACCCGTGATTGTTTTGAATTCGCGGCTTTCCACTTCGCATTCTTTGTTTTCAAAGTGAGAAGCTACGAGTGCTACACGTCCTGGATCTCCTACAAGGATCACTTTATCTGCCAGCCATTCGGGCTTTACGTGAAGATGGAATACCGAGCCGTCTTCGTTGATAATCAGTTCAGAGGATGGAAAGTACTTTTTCATGTTATTGAACGGTTTTAGTTTTACAATAAGTCGTATATATAAATAGAAACGCCGGAACCGGATTTTAGTTCGGAAGAGGTATCTTTCTTTTCTTTTGCAAGTTTGTCAAAGAGAAGATACGTAGATGAACTGAATAGGAATCAGGTTCCGGCGTTTGGTAGACTATTTACTCAAAGGCTGGTTGGTGGTACCACCAGTCGTTGGTTTGGCAATGTTTTCGCGCATTGAAGTATCGGCTTCGATATTTTTCATACGGTAATAATCCATTATACCCAGATTGCCGCTACGGAAGGCCTCTGCCATTGCTTTAGGTACTTCCGCTTCCGCTTCGATTACTTTGGCACGTGCTTCCTGTGCCTTAGCTTTCATTTCCTGTTCGGAAGCGACAGCCATTGCACGGCGTTCTTCTGCTTTAGCCTGTGCGATGTTCTTGTCTGCATTAGCCTGGTCAATCTGCAAAGCTGCACCAATGTTTTTACCTATATCGATATCCGCGATATCAATAGACAGAATTTCGAAAGCTGTTCCTGCATCCAATCCCTTGCGGAGTACAAGTTTAGAGATAGAATCCGGATTTTCGAGTACTGACTTGTGGTTTTCCGAAGAACCGATAGAGGAAACGATACCTTCACCTACACGGGCAAGGATGGTATCTTCTCCGGCACCACCGACCAGCTGCTTGATGCTGGCACGTACTGTTACACGAGCTTTCGCTATCAGCTGGATACCGTCTTTGGCTACTGCAGTAACAGGAGGAGTATCAATCACTTTCGGGTTTACAGACATCTGAACAGCTTCAAACACATCACGTCCGGCAAGGTCGATAGCGGTTGCCATCTGGAATGACAGCTCAATGTTGGCTTTCGATGCGGATACCAGCGCATGTACTACTTTTTCTACATGGCCTCCGGCAAGGTAGTGGGCTTCCAGTTCATCACGGGTGATGTTCTTCAATCCGGCTTTGTGGGCTTCGATCATGCCCGGAACAATGATATACGGCGGAACATTACGGATGCGCATCAGGAAGAGTTGAATCAACGAGATGTTAACGCCTGATACTTTAGCCGACAACCAAAGGAAGAACGGCACATAATGGAAAAATAGTATTAGGAAAATAATACCTCCAACAATCAGAACGATAGGTAAGTACAAAGATGTTTCCATTGATAATTTATATTAAGTGAATATTATATTTTGTGTTTCTCAACTAGAATGGTACCGTCAGTGATGCGGCTCACAATGATGGGAGTTTTTTCATTGAGGAAGCCATCTATCGATCTTACTTCCACGATGTTACCGTTAATCTCAGCATAACCGATTTGTGCCAGGCGGGTAGTGCTGATTCCTGTGTCGCCTACCTTGACGCTCTTTTCCGCACTGCGGTCTACTTTCGAGTCAATATCTTTTTTCAAAGCCAGCTTATCCAGCATCTTCGAACGCATGAACCAGATAAGCGAGCCGATACAGGCGACAGCCGATATCCCTAAAGTGATAAATCCTCCTGCCATACCCAGATTGGCGAAAGCGTAATAGTTGGCATAGAGAATACAAGCAAGTGCTGAAATGCCAGCCAGGCTAATCCCCGGAATGACAAACAGTTCAACCAAAAATAGTATTACTGCAGCAATGATGAGAACGGTGATAATCAGTATGTCCATAACTCTGTATTATTTTGATTTTGTTTTTTCGGCATTACGCACACTTACTCCAAGAGCATCCAGCTCTTCATTCATTTGCAGAATTCTTTTTTCCAGATCAAGGATTGCGGGAGCAAGTTTTTCTTTTCCTTGTTGATTGGCGCTTGCATATTGCTGGCGCAGACCGTTCAGTTTATCTTCCTGTTGCAGATAATCTTTTTCCAGTTGCCGGTAACTTTGGAACAGTAGCTTTGCTTTGGGTGATTTGAAGTCACTCAACTGATAATAGGTCGTGCTATCATCGATGACAAACTCGAAATCAACCACACGACGTTCCTGTGGCTTATGATTGATTGCCTCTTTCAGACGTTGCAGTGCCTCCGTTACTGTATTTTCATCTTTCCAAGTTTCCTTCAGCGAATGAATCTGTGCCAGACGGATCATCTGCTGCGGGTCCATCGCCTCATAATTATAAGTCTGTTTAGACGAATTAGGAATGAATACATAGATGCAGACTTTCTCTTCGGGCTGGAAACGGTCGGAGGCAAACCAACCTAGATTATTGTATTCGTCGATGACGTACATATAATCATTATAAGGTGAATTGAACGGCATTCCCACATTTTCCGGCGTCAGATAAGAGTCCGTATTTGTGTTGTAACGAGTGACAAAAATATCATATCCTCCCAGTCCTTCGCCATCGGTTGCATAATAAATAGTAACGCCATCCGATAAAACAAACGGGTAGTTGGCGTTTCCGGATTCGTTGATGCTGCCGGGCAACGGGCGACCGTTGCTCCATTCATTCAGTAATTTATTTTTGGAGAATATATCCAGATTTCCTCTTTCTCCCTTTTCGCTATAATAGATTTTATTACCGATTTCTGTTTCATAAACTGTTCCCGGATGATCTCCTTCGGTTTGGAAGAATTCGTTGAATGTAAATAGCTTGCCAGACTCTTCACTGATCTTGTATGCGCTCAGGAAATTTGCTTTATCTACCACGAAACTGTCAATAATGCACACGTCTTCTACTCCTTTGAGCATACGCAGGTCAGCTTTGCTCTTTTCCAATAGAGCTTCAGCTTCTTCCGTCGATCTTTTGCGTTTGCTGAGGTCGGCGATATATTCTTCAAAGCAGTTGACTGCATCTTCGAAACGATAAGTATCATTGTAAGCTTGTCCCAGATAGAGTTGTCCACCGGCTACCCGTCTTTTTACAGCGGTTTCGAGATACTTCACGGCTTCTTCCGGTTCTCCGGTTTTCAGGCAGCAGACACCGTACCAATAGCTGTAGTTACCATTGGATGGTTGAGATTTGGCATATTTCTGAAATACGGGTTTGGCTTGTTCGTAGTCACCTTTTGTAAATAAGGTGCGTGCCTGTTCCAATGTTTGTGCAGATACTCCTCCGAGGAAGAAACTGCAAATTATAAATAGAATATATTTTCTTTTCATTGTTTTATTCACTAATCCATGCATCAATTGTTCAAAAGTACAAATTTATTAGAAATAAACCCTTTTTCAGAGATTCTATTATGTTAATTCTTCTTTAAATCATTCTTTTCGCTTACTTTTGCAGCCGATTTTTGAAGATATGACACAATTTACGGAAGAAGAGAAGACGATCCGCCGTATTGAACGGCGATTCAATAAAGGAGTGGTGCAGTATAGACTGATAGAAGAAGGGGACAAAATCCTTATCGGACTGTCGGGCGGGAAAGATTCGTTGGCACTTGTAGAGTTGCTGGGCAAGCGGGCGCGTATTTATAAGCCTCGGTTTTCTGTGATAGCTGTTCATGTGGTGATGAATAATATTCCTTACCAAAGTGATACTGAATATCTGAAAGCATATTGTGAATCTTTTGGAGTGCCTTTCGTACAGTACGAAACGTCCTTTGATCCTACTACGGATACGCGCAAGTCTCCCTGCTTTCTTTGTTCCTGGAATCGTCGGAAAGCTCTGTTTACGGTTGCCAAGGAGCAAGGATGCAATAAGATTGCTTTAGGACATCACATGGATGATATTTTGGAAACATTGTTGATGAACATTACTTATCAGGGGGCATTTAGCACGATGCCGCCCCGTTTGGTGATGAAGAAATTTGATATGACAATTATCCGACCGATGTGTATGGTGCACGAGGCTGATCTGGTTGAACTGGCTGCATTGCATGACTACCGGAAGCAAGTGAAGAATTGTCCTTATGAATCACAGTCCAGCCGAAGTGATATGAAGGGTATTCTGCGACAGTTGGAAGCGATGAATCCGGAAGCTCGCTACAGCTTGTGGGGGAGCATGACGAATGTGCAGGAAGAATTATTGCCGGATAAAATAGACTGATAATTACTAATTTTAGTATATAATAAGATGAAAGGTTTCTATACAATTTTATTACTCATTGTATCCAATGTTTTTATGACCTTTGCATGGTATGGGCATTTAAAGATGAAACAAGAGTATTCTTGGTTTGCTGCTCTTCCGTTGATAGGTGTGATTACCTTTAGTTGGGTCATTGCATTTTTTGAGTATAATAAAACGGAAAAACCCAACTGGAAATTTAACACTTTACGTTGATATATAATAATGTATCATTACTGTCCCATTAAAATCTAAAAGAGTTCTTTGAAATATTTGAA
>NZ_QTLF01000024.1:53783-70500 GCF_003434395.1 Bacteroides sp. AM23-12 | reverse complement strand
AGGCGGATGTCCGTTGGAGAAAGAGGTGGGAGTGCAGGTGGTACGGGGAGCGGAAGTGACGGGAGCGTAGGTGACGCGCGGAGTGAGTGCACCGTTCGGCAGAAAGTCGTTGACGGCCTTTGCGTCACCGTTGTAGTATGCGTCCGGGTCGTATGATCCGAAGCAGGGATGGGTGATATCCTTGCATTTCCCGTCGTTCTCTACGCCGAGAACGGTGGAAACGAGCTTTGCCGTCGCTTCATAAATGGCAGGATAATCGTTTACTCCATCGATATCTATACGAATGAACAACTTAACACCACGGCCGGAGATGCTGATAAACGCTCCCAGTACGTATTCGAGCAGGCAGGCACGTACGAAAATATCCTTTGTCTGTTCGTCCGTATGGTCGATGTCGATGCAGAGTGCGAGTGACAGGGAGGTAAGGTTGTTTTTTGCGTGTCCATTCTTGCATATGCCTGCGGGGATGACACATGCCATGCTGTCTTTGATGGTTTGCGCGTCGTGTTTGCGGTCTTTTGCCAGACAGCTGCGGTGGCCTTCCGTAGGCACTTTCCAATGTCCGTTGCGTACCATTGCGAAAAAATCTTCAAAAGTTATAGTCGTGGGAGTTTTACTCCAAGTGTTGATAAATAGTGACACTTGGTACATGTGCTTTCTCATTTGAAATATAATATATAAGTTGCCGGAAGCGGGTGGTGTAGTTATCACGGGCTTCCGGCTGCGAAGGTAGGAACTTCTCTTTTTTTACCAAATCGATTATTAGGACTGATTTCTGTTCCAATCGTCCCATTGGTCTTTCACCATCTCCTCCAGTTTTCCCAGACAGCTTTTATAGGCTATGGCATGCTTCGGAGAGCGTTCGTCGCGGATTTCGATGCAATGGAACAGCCCTTTCAGTACATCCGGACAGCGTGGCATCAGCGGTATCTGCTTGATGATCCGTTCTTCTTTGTTGCACTCTTTGATGTCTTTATCCTGTACGGATTTCCAAAGAAACTGTTGCTTGAAAATCTCTTTTGCAAGGATTTCAAGTAATTCATTTTGAGTAAATAAGATGGGGAATCCGGGTAGGTGACATTGGGATATATCATCTACTGTCAACGGATTGCCTGCTTTGTCTACCATTGTTACGTTTAACGTAAAGTTGCCGATTTTTTCGGCAAAAGCCAAAAGTTTTTTTTTACCATAATTTTTAGGATTAATAATGCAGCAAATTTCTTCTTTTTTTATCAGAAGAGTGTTTTTTGCTTCTTATTTTTTCTGCTGACATTTAACAAAGTGGCAAAATTAAGGAATTTATAATTTTCTTGCCGAAAACTTTTCCGCTTCAGGCAAATGGGGAGTGTTTAATAGGATGTACGTGCCCGGATATAAAACTAGTTGCATATGCTACTATTTTATCACTCGTTTAAGTGTTTGAATATTACCGTTGAATGGGAAAACTTGATGTTAAGTCATAGTTTTAATGATATTTTATAACTAACAGGCTTGTTTTACTATACAATCGTAATTGGAATGTTCCGATATTGGTCTGTTTGTAGTCTTTGTTGGCCTAACAAGTGTTATTGAACGACAAATAATGAAAAAGGAAGAACAACGATGCTAATTTGTTTCTACATTTGCGCGGTTGTTTATTTAACTATTTTGTTAAAAAGAAATCGGGCATGATTGAACAAAAGCTAAATTTAACTGTTTACTATAGTAGATTAAAGTAGATAAAACGCGAAACGTTCCTTGTCATGCTACTAAAATTCGATAGGTAAAGAAAGAATAATATAAATAAAGATTGCTTATGTCACAGATTATCGGACATATCTCACAGGTGATCGGCCCTGTGGTCGACGTGTACTTTGAAGGTACGGACGCAGAGTTAATGCTGCCAAGCATTCACGACGCACTGGAGATAAAGAGGCCAAACGGCAAAATACTGGTTGTAGAAGTTCAGCAACACATCGGCGAGAATACGGTTCGTACCGTGGCTATGGACAGCACTGACGGACTTCAGCGAGGCATGAAGGTGTATCCCACCGGAGGCCCGATCACAATGCCGATAGGCGAACAGATTAAAGGACGACTGATGAACGTAGTGGGCGACTCTATCGACGGTATGAAGAGTCTCGACCGTACAGGCGCATATTCCATCCACCGTGATCCCCCAAAGTTTGAAGATTTGACAACTGTGCAGGAGGTACTCTTCACGGGTATCAAAGTAATCGACCTGCTGGAGCCGTATGCCAAAGGTGGCAAGATCGGACTCTTTGGCGGTGCCGGTGTAGGAAAGACCGTACTTATTCAGGAACTGATCAATAATATTGCCAAGAAACATAACGGATTCTCCGTATTTGCCGGAGTCGGCGAGCGTACCCGTGAAGGTAACGACTTGCTGCGTGAAATGATCGAGTCGGGCGTTATCCGCTACGGCGAGGCTTTCAAGGAAAGTATGGAGAAGGGCGACTGGGACCTTTCGAAAGTAGACTATAATGAACTGGAAAAGTCGCAGGTATCCTTGATTTTCGGACAGATGAACGAGCCTCCGGGCGCACGTGCCTCTGTGGCATTGTCCGGACTGACGGTAGCGGAATCTTTCCGTGATGCCGGCAAGGAAGGTGAGAAACGTGATATCCTGTTTTTTATCGATAACATTTTCCGTTTCACGCAGGCGGGTTCGGAAGTCTCGGCTCTGCTGGGACGTATGCCTTCTGCCGTTGGTTATCAGCCGACACTTGCCACGGAAATGGGTGCGATGCAGGAACGTATCACTTCCACCCGGAAAGGTTCTATCACCTCCGTACAGGCAGTATATGTGCCTGCGGATGACTTGACGGACCCTGCTCCGGCAACAACCTTCAGCCATCTGGATGCAACGACCGTGCTCGACCGTAAGATTACGGAATTGGGTATCTATCCGGCTGTCGATCCACTGGCTTCTACGTCCCGTATCCTTGACCCGCACATCGTGGGACAGGAACATTATGACGTAGCACAGCGCGTGAAACAGATTTTGCAGCGCAACAAGGAATTGCAGGACATCATCTCCATCCTTGGTATGGAGGAACTTTCGGAAGAAGATAAACTGGTCGTGAACCGTGCGCGCCGTGTGCAGCGTTTCCTTTCGCAGCCGTTTGCCGTTGCCGAACAGTTTACAGGCGTTCCGGGCGTGATGGTAGGCATCGAGGATACAATCAAAGGGTTCAGAATGATTCTTGACGGTGAGGTAGACAACCTCCCCGAACAGGCTTTCCTGAACGTGGGCACGATTGAAGAAGCGATAGAGAAAGGCAAGAAATTGCTGGAACAAGCGAAAAAGTAATCGAAACAACATTCCATGATGAAAGAATTGCATTTAAGTATCGTATCGCCCGAAAAGAGCGTATTCGACGGAGAAGTGAAGATTGTCACACTGCCGGGAACGGTAGGATCGTTTTCTATCCTGCCGGGACACGCGCCGATCGTCTCGTCATTGAAAGCGGGAACGTTGGGTTATACCACGATGGACGGCGAGGAGCATACATTGGATATTCAGGGTGGTTTTGTTGAAATGAGTGACGGGACAGCTTCGGTGTGTGTCTCGTAAGGAAGACGAGATGGATAATATACAGCAGAAAAACACAACGACATGGTGAACATTAGTAAGACTAAACGGAATTTTATCGCACTGAATACGCTGTTTGCTATACTAAGCGGAGCAGCGGGAGCAGTGATTTTACACATAGCCTTGCCGGGGCATTATTTCGGAGGATATCCGTTTATACCGGTATATTTCTATATCTTCGGTTTGTTTAGTATTTATATGTTCGATGCGTGTCGGCGGCATGCTCCGCAGAAGTTGTCGCTGCTGTATCTGGCAATGAAGATGATAAAAATGATTCTCTCGCTGATTCTGCTGCTGATTTATTGTCTGGCAGTACGCGAAGAAGCCAAGGCTTTCTTGCTGACGTTTATCTCGTTCTATCTGTTGTATCTGATATATGAAACGTGGTTCTTCTTCTCCTTTGAAGTGAACCTGAAACGGAAAAAGAAAAATAAGAATAAAAATGAAACAGTTGCGTAACATAGTAGCTCCGATATTTCTGCTCTGCCTGATGTTGGTAGCCGGTCTGCCGGTCTTCGCGCAGACACAGGAAGATGTGACTCCGCAGGAGCAGAAAGAGAATACGGTCGATGTGAAGGAGATCGTGTTCGGGCATATCGGCGACTCATACGAATGGCATATTACGACGTGGGGTAAAACGCACATTACTATACCATTACCTATCATTGTTTATAGTTCTACTACAGGTTGGCATACGTTCCTTTCTTCCCGTCTCGCTGAGAATGGAGGCACTTATGAAGGGCTCTCCGTCGCCCCCGAAGGAAGTAAGTACGAAGGCAAACTGGTGGAGTATAATGCAGCCGGAGAGCAGGTTCGTCCGTGGGATATTTCCATTACGAAGGTGACATTCGCTTTGTTGTTCAACAGTGTGCTGCTGCTGGTTATCGTGCTGAGTGTGGCGCAATGGTACAGGAAGCGTCCGCAGGGAGCATTGGCACCGGGTGGTTTTATCGGATTCATGGAAATGTTTATCATGATGGTGAACGATGATATCATCAAGAGTTGTGTCGGACCCAACTACCGGAAGTTTGCACCGTACCTGCTGACTGCGTTTTTCTTCATTTTCATTAATAACATCATGGGGCTGATTCCTTTCTTCCCCGGTGGTGCGAATGTGACGGGAAACATTGCCATCACTATGGTGCTTGCAATCTGTACGTTCCTTGCAGTCAACATCTTTGGAACGAAACATTACTGGAAAGATATCTTTTGGCCGGATGTGCCCTGGTGGCTGAAAGTGCCTGTACCGATGATGCCTTTCATCGAGTTCTTCGGAATCTTTACGAAACCGTTTGCCTTGATGATCCGTCTTTTCGCCAATATGCTGGCGGGACACATGGCGATGCTGGTACTGACTTGCCTGATCTTTATCTCGGCAAGCATGGGACCTGCGCTCAACGGTACACTGACGGTAGCTTCCGTACTGTTCAACATTTTTATGAATGCGCTTGAACTGTTGGTAGCTTTCATCCAGGCATATGTATTCACCATGCTTTCGGCCGTATTTATCGGACTGGCGCAGGAAGGTGCAAAAGTAAAAGCAGAATAAACGCGAAGAGAGAGCAAATAAATAAACGAGAAAATAAACCATTTTAAAACTGAAAATTATGTTACTATCAGTATTGTTACAAGCCACTGCAGCAGCAGTAGGAGTAAGTAAATTAGGTGCAGCTATCGGTGCAGGTCTTGCAGTAATCGGAGCTGGTTTGGGTATTGGTAAGATTGGTGGTTCGGCTATGGAAGCTATTGCACGCCAGCCGGAAGCCTCGGGTGACATCCGTATGAATATGATTATCGCCGCCGCCTTGATCGAAGGTGTGGCTCTGTTGGCGGTAGTAGTATGTCTGCTGGTATTCTTCCTGTAATATTAAATAGATATGTCATTACTATTACCTGATAGTGGCCTGTTGTTCTGGATGTTTGTCGCATTCGGGGTTGTGTTCGTGATATTAGCGAAATACGGTTTCCCCATCATCATCAAGATGGTGGAAGGCCGTAAAACCTATATCGACCAGTCCTTGGAGGTGGCAAGAGAAGCCAACGCCCAGTTAGCTCATTTGAAGGAAGAGGGCGAGGCGCTTGTGGCTGCTGCCAACAAGGAACAAGGACGAATCTTGAAGGAGGCAATGGAAGAACGTGACAAGATTGTTCACGAGGCCCGTAAGCAAGCAGAGATAGCCGCACAGAAAGAACTGGATGCGGTGAAACAACAAATCCAGATAGAGAAGGATGAAGCGATCCGCGATATCCGTCGCCAGGTAGCTGTGCTTTCTGTCGATATCGCCGAGAAGGTGCTCCGCAAGAACCTTCAGGACAAAGAATCCCAGATGGGAATGATCGACCGTATGCTGGATGAAGTATTAACCCCTAATAAGAACTAAGGAAGATGGAAGTCGGAGTACTCTCAATGCGATATGCCAAAGCGATGATCGAATACGCTCAGGAGAAAGGTGTGGAGGATAGACTCTACAACGAATTCTTCACATTGTCTCACAGTTTTCGTGTCCAGCCGGGACTGCGCGAAGTGCTTGATAATCCTGTGGTGTCGGTAAAGGACAAGTTGGCGCTGATATGTACGGCTGCCGATGGTAACGGTGAATCCAGCAGAGAGTTTGTCCGTTTCATCACGCTGGTTCTGCGAAACAGGCGCGAAGGCTATTTGCAGTTCATCAGCCTGATGTATCTCGATCTTTACCGGAAACTGAAACACATCGGAGTAGGCAAACTGATTACGGCAGTCCCGGTGGACAAGGAGACAGAAAACCGGATCCGTTCCGCAGCAGCACATATTCTGCATGCCCAAATGGAACTGGATACTGTGATCGATCCCTCGATAGAGGGGGGCTTCATCTTCGATATCAATGATTATCGGCTCGATGCAAGCATTGCCACGCAGTTGAAACGAGTGAAACAACAGTTTATTGATAAGAATAGGAGAATTGTATAATGTCTGAAAATATAAGAGTAAGCGAAGTATCCGATATATTGCGCAAGCAGCTCGAAGGTATTAACACCAACGTGCAGCTCGACGAGATCGGTACGGTGCTCCAGGTAAGCGACGGAGTGGTACGTATCTACGGATTGCGGAACGCCGAAGCCAACGAATTGCTGGAGTTTGACAACGGCATCAAAGCCATTGTGATGAACCTCGAAGAGGACAACGTAGGTGCCGTTCTGCTGGGACCTACCGACAGAATCAAGGAAGGCTTTATAGTGAAACGTACCAAGCGTATCGCCTCAATCCGTGTAGGTGAAAGCATGCTGGGACGTGTCATCGACCCGCTGGGCGAACCGCTCGACGGAAAAGGGCTGATCGGCGGAGAACTGTATGAAATGCCGTTGGAACGCAAAGCGCCGGGAGTTATCTACCGCCAGCCGGTAAACCAACCGTTACAGACGGGCTTGAAAGCTGTAGACGCTATGATTCCTATCGGACGCGGACAGCGTGAGCTGATTATCGGCGACCGTCAGACAGGAAAAACTTCCATTGCGATTGATACGATTATCAATCAGCGCAATAACTTTCTGGCAGGTGACCCGGTGTACTGTATTTATGTGGCTATCGGTCAGAAAGGTTCTACCGTGGCTTCTATCGTAAATACGCTCCGTGAGTATGGAGCGATGGATTACACGATTGTCGTTGCCGCTACGGCAGGTGATCCGGCAGCGTTGCAGTATTATGCACCGTTTGCAGGAGCTGCCATCGGTGAATATTTCCGTGATACCGGCCGTCATGCGCTGGTGGTTTATGATGACCTTTCCAAGCAGGCAGTTGCTTATCGGGAAGTATCGTTGATTCTTCGTCGTCCGTCCGGACGTGAGGCATATCCGGGTGATATCTTCTACCTGCACTCACGTCTGTTGGAACGTGCGGCAAAGATCATCAAGGAAGAAGAAGTGGCACGCGAAATGAACGACCTTCCGGAGAGCCTGAAAGGTATCGTGAAAGGTGGTGGTTCACTCACAGCTCTGCCTATCATTGAGACGCAGGCAGGAGACGTTTCGGCATATATCCCGACGAACGTGATTTCTATTACCGACGGACAGATATTCCTCGAAACGGACTTGTTTAATCAAGGTGTCCGTCCGGCTATCAATGTCGGTATTTCTGTATCCCGTGTAGGTGGTAACGCTCAGATTAAGGCGATGAAGAAAGTGGCCGGAACCTTGAAGATGGACCAGGCACAGTATCGTGAACTGGAAGCCTTCTCCAAGTTTAGCAGTGATATGGACCCCATTACGGCGATGACTATCGACAAGGGACGTAAGAATGCACAATTGCTGATTCAGCCTCAGTATAGTCCGATGCCGGTAGAACAACAGATTGCTATTCTGTATTGCGGCACGCACGGTCTGCTCCACGATGTTCCCTTGGAAAACGTACAGGATTTTGAACGCAGCTTCATCGAATCTCTACAACTCAATCATCAGGAAGATGTGCTGGACGTTCTGAGAACCGGTGTGATAGACGATAACGTGACCAAGGCTATCGAAGAGACTGCCGCTATGGTTGCCAAACAATATTTATAAAATGAAGACGCTGTGTCAAAAGTCAATAGTAACTGAACTGGGACTGACTTTTGACACACACTCATTCTTAATTCTTAATTTAAATAGTTATGGCTTCACTGAAAGAAGTAAAAACCAGAATAAATTCGGTAAAGAGTACCCGAAAAATCACTTCAGCAATGAAGATGGTGGCTTCTGCCAAGTTACACAAGGCACAAGGAGCCATTGAAAATATGCTGCCTTACGAAAGGAAGCTTAACAAGATTCTGACCAACTTCCTGAGTGCCGACCTTCCTGTTGAATCTCCTTACATCAAGGCGAGGGAAGTGAAGCGTGTGGCAATCGTTGCCTTTTCTTCGAATACGTCGCTCTGTGGTGCTTTTAATGCAAATGTGATTAAGATGCTGCTGCAAACAGTCGGTGAGTTTCGTACACTGGGACAGGATAATATCCTGATATTCCCGGTAGGGAAGAAGGTGGATGAAGCAGTGAAGCGCCTGGGATTCGAACCGCAGGAGACTTCACCGACGCTTTCCGACAAACCATCGTATCAGGAGGCTTCCGAACTGGCACATCGCCTGATGGAAATGTACGTATCCGGAGAAATAGACCGGGTAGAACTGATCTATCATCATTTTAAATCAATGGGCGTGCAGATTCTGCTTCGCGAAACTTATCTGCCTATTGACCTGACACGGGTCGTGGATGAGGAAGAGAAGCAAAAGGAAGAAGAAGTACAAGGAGGTGATATAGCGAATGATTACATTATCGAACCTTCTGCAGAGGAACTGATCGCCAATCTGATCCCAACGGTATTGAGCCAGAAGCTTTTTACGGCTGCCGTGGATTCGAACGCTTCGGAACATGCGGCACGCACATTGGCGATGCAGGTGGCTACGGACAATGCGAACGAATTGATCCAAGATTTGACGAAGCAATATAATAAGAGTCGCCAGCAGGCTATTACCAACGAATTATTGGATATCGTGGGTGGTTCTATGCAGTAAATAAAGATTGCACGATAACACTATTTTGTGAATCGGTATTCCGTTTTTAAGCTTTGTCCGGCTGGTAATTAAATAATCTATATATTTGAAAATTATTTGAGAGGTGAGATTGTTTTGATGGGAACAAAACAAGCCTTGATAACTAACAAAACAAATATATAGATTATGACACAAAAGCGATTATTCGGCATTTCTGATGCTATTGCTACGGCAGCATTGATTGGTGGGCTGTTGGCTGGATGTATGGAAAAAGATCTGTACGATCCTAATTATGGAAAAGAACCTCTTCCGGCCCCTAGCGAGTATTTCGGATTTGAAACACGTGGCGACGTGAAACTCTCAGTAAACTATGATGTCCCCGGACTTGTGGCTCTACTTGAAGTGTATGATGAAGACCCGATGGAAGTAGTGGACAATGTTCCGGTAAAGAAAGAAGGGGTTGAAGCTTTATTCAAAATTTTTACGGATGGAAATGGAAAATATGAAGGGAAAATGAATATTCCGACTTCTATAGAGACTGTTTACTTGTATACATCAAGCTGGGGAGTACCCCGATGCGTAAAACTAGATATCAAAGATGGGATGGCTAGTTTTGATATGAGTAAAAAGGATTCTTCTACTGCCAATACTAAAGCGGTAACGCGTTCTTATGACTTTTCGAAAGGTAGCGTGCCGTATCTTATCAATTCCGGTGCTAATTTGTATTCATTGTGTAAGTGGGGAGAAGGAGGAAATCTCACCTATATTTATAATAGTCAAACAGGAAAGCCAGACCCTATTAATAATGGATATGTAACACCTCAAAAACAAGTGGGTAATGAATTGATTGGAAATCTTGTAGAACGTTTAAACTCTTTTTTCAAGCCATCCGGAGGTTCTGTTGACAACGCTTATTTGTATAAGGGATCTGAAATCACTAATATTAATGTAACACAAGAGGGAACTACGTTAGATTTGGTCTTTCTTGACAGGGACGCTTCATTTAATAATTCATTTGGATATTATTATTATAAAACAAGTGATGGAGTTAGTAACTCTAATATGAGGAAGTATATCGTATTTCCAAATGTTGCTTTTTCCGTATATAATGGAGCTTTATCTATTTTGAAGTGTGGAGATAAAGTACGTCTGCTCTTTTGGGGTGAGGATGGTAAACCAAGTGAGAAATTTCCGAAAGGATATACAGTAGGATGGTTTATATATGCAGATGGGTATCATCAAAATGAGAATGAAATTGACATTACAAAGCCATTAATAACTTCTAATGGGTATTCTAATGGTGGTTTCGTATCTGTAAAAGATGAAAAGAGTGGAAAAACCATTATTGGTGTGGAAGATGGAGCAAACAGAAGTTTTTGTGATCTACTATTTTACGTAGATGCTTCTCCGGAAAGTTCTATTGATAATCCGAACAGACCCAATATCCCGAGTGATGATAAACCAATAGAAAAGCCGGATGCACAGGAGAACTTAAAGGGGACTTTAGCCTTTGAAGATATTTGGCCTGACGGGGGAGATTACGACATGAACGACGTGGTCGTAGAATATAATCGTGCCATATATTTCAACACAGAAAACATGATAAATAAGATTGTGGATACATTTACGCCCACACACGACGGAGCGATGTATGATAATGCATTTGCTTATCAGATAGATGGAGGACAGTTTGGTAAAGTGACTTCAGATAAGGATATAAAAGTGGAGAGCGAAACGTCTTCTATTATTGTATTCCCAAGTGTAAAACAAGCTGTTAAGGGGAAAGTGGGTACATGTACGATAACCAGAACCTTTGAAAAGGCCACTTTTAATAAGGAGAATCTGAAGATATATAATCCGTACATTATAGTAAAATATGCGGCAGGGCAACAGAACCGGACGGAAGTACATCTGCCTAAATATTCACCGACATCTTATGCTGACAAATCGCTGATAGGTTCTAGTAAGGATGTCTATTACATTGATCGTGACGGAGCTTATCCGTTTGCCATCGATATTCCGATGTTGAATTTCATTCCGGTGACGGAGACGCATAACATTGATACAGAATATCCTTATTTCAAGAATTGGGCTGATTCTTGGGGATCAAAATCTACAGATTGGTACAAGAGATATCAGTCTTCCAAGAATTAAGAAACAAAAACAATTTCGATATATAACTGTGACACGACTTTGTGTTCTGATTTGATCCGGTCCCGGTGTACTTCAAGCGAGAAGAAACCGGGACCTTTTTTGTTTATTTGTATACAAATATTTCGGGAGTAAAGAAATGATGATGAAAATACCGGCTTGATTATTGCTTTTCCTTACATTCAATTTCGGTGGTTGGAATCTATTCAGTACCTTTACCGAAAATTAGAGGAAACATGGAAAATAATCCTGAACTACAACTAGCTTGGCAGTTCATTGAAAATACAGGCACGCATCTGTTTCTTACCGGAAAAGCCGGAACCGGAAAAACTACATTTCTAAAACGATTGAGAGAACATACCCCCAAGCGCATGGTCGTATTGGCTCCAACAGGAATCGCAGCTATCAACGCCGGAGGGGTGACGATTCATTCTTTCTTTCAGTTGTCTTTTGCTCCGTTTGTGCCGGAAACGACTTTCAATTCTGCCAAGATGCACTACCGTTTCAGCAAAGAGAAACGGAATATTATCCGCAGCATGGATCTGCTTGTTATCGACGAAATCAGTATGGTACGTGCAGATTTGCTGGACGCTGTGGACGCGGCTTTACGTCGTTATCGTGACCGTGAAAAACCTTTCGGAGGTGTGCAGTTGCTGATGATCGGCGACTTGCAACAGTTGGCTCCTGTGGTAAAAGACAATGAATGGGAGCTACTGAAGAATCATTACGAGACTCCATATTTTTTTGCCAGCCGTGCACTGAAGGAAACGGTGTATATGACCATTGAACTAAAGAAAGTCTACCGTCAGAGTGATACTTTCTTTCTTTCTCTTCTGAACAAGATACGCGAAAATAAAGCAGATGATGAAGTGTTGAACGAATTGAATCGTCGTTATCAGCCCGGTTTTCGTCCACGGAAAGAAGAAGGGTATATCCGACTGACAACGCATAACTATCAGGCCCAGCAGGTGAACGACCGTGAACTGGCATCACTGTCTGGACGGGCTTATAGTTTTCGGGCGGAGATAGAGGGAAATTTTCCTGAGTACTCGTACCCTGCGGATGAAGTGCTTACAGTCAAAGAAGGAGCACAGATCATGTTCCTTAAGAATGACGTTTCATCAGAAAAACGTTACTATAACGGCATGATAGGCGAAGTGATGAGTGTTGACGAAAAAGGAATGTCCGTACGTGGAAAAGACAGTAGTGATGTCTTTCAGTTGTTGCCCGAAGAATGGGGGAATTATAAGTATGTGCTGAACGAAGAAACGAAGGAGATCACGGAAGAAATAGAAGGTGTGTTCCGGCAATATCCCATCCGTCTGGCGTGGGCTATCACGATTCATAAGAGTCAGGGTCTGACGTTTGAGCGGGCGATTATCGATGCTCGTAACTCTTTTGCTCATGGGCAGACGTATGTAGCATTGAGCCGTTGCAAGACTCTGGAAGGAATGGTGTTGGAGACTCCTTTGCGTAGGGAGGCGATAATCAGCGATAGCATTGTAGATAATTTCACAAGAGATGTGGAACAGAATAAACCGGGGAGCAAGCAGTTGAACGACATGCAAAAGGCTTATTTCTATGATCTGTTGAATGATTTATTTAATTTCTATTCGCTTGAGCAGGCTTATAAGCGGTTGCTCCGGATGATGGATGAAGAGCTTTATAAACTTTATCCGAAGTTGCTTGCCGAGTATAAAGAACTGGCTCCGCATCTCAAAGAGAAGGTGGTGGAAGTTTCCAATCGCTTTCGTAATCAATATACGCGTCTGATTAACGGGAATGAAAATTATGCCGGAAATGAGGAGCTACAGCAAAGGATTCATTCTGGTGCTGCTTATTTTTGTGAAGCATTGCTTCCTGTCCGGGCGCTGTTTGACAAGACCAGTATGCCTCTTGATAATAAAGAGTTGCGGAAACAACTGAATGAACGTTTGCAGGCATTGGACGATGCTTTATGGATTAAAGAGTCTTTGCTGGATGCGATGCGGACGGAGAAATTTACGGTAACGGATTATCTGAAACGGAAGGCGAAAGTGATGTTGAGTCTCGAAGGGGAAACTGCTTCTTCCGGTTCTTCCACCAAGGCTCCGAAGGAGAAAAAAGAACGGAAAGAACGCACTCGCAGCAATTCAGGAAAGGTGAAAGTAGAAGTTCCGACGGATATTCTGCATCCGGAACTTTATCGTGCTCTGTCGGAATGGAGAACGGCAAAGACGCGCGAAGTGAATATGCCGGCTTATGTGATCATGCAGCAAAAGGCATTGATGGGTATTGTGAATCTGTTGCCAGATACACCGGCGGCTTTGGAAGCGATACCTTATTTCGGCGCAAAAGGAGTGGAGAAGTACGGACTTGAAATTTTGGGCATTGTGCGCAAATATATGAAGGAGAACAAACTGGAACGACCGGAGATCTTTACTTCTGTTTCGGGGAAAGAGGATGCAAGGGAAAGAAAGCTGGATGCACAGCATAATGAGGAGAAAGAGAAGAAGAAAGATTCAAAACTGGTGAGTTATGAAATGTTTTGCCAGGGGATGACGATAGAAGAGATAGCCAAAACTCGTGATTTGGTGACAGGAACGATTGCTACTCATCTGGAACATTATCTCCGTGAAGATAAAATAAAGTTGGAACAGGTAGTGACAGCGGACAAGATAAAGAAGGTCCGGACTTATCTGGAGACCCATGAATTTATGGGAGTAGTAGCTATTAAAGCTGCATTGGGAGATGATGTTTCTTACGCTGATATTCGTTTTGTGTTGGCGACGGTGGGGCGTTAGGTTATAAGTTACAGAAGAAAGAAACGAATACAGGCACGCTGATATCGATCAGAATACCATGCAAAATAGCGATAGGAATCATTTCTTTTCCCGAATATCTGCTGATGGAAGGTAATAATACATCCATTGAGTTGACTCCTGCCGCTGAAATGGGAGCAAGTTTTCCGAAATACTTCTTGATAAGCGGTGTACCTAGAAGTGCCATCATTTCGCGGAAGATATTAGTCAGCAGGGCAATGGTACCCAGCTCTGTAGCCAACTGTATTCCGATGGTCGGTTCCTTGAACTGAGTGATCAGGATGGAAGATAGCGAATAATAGGCGAATCCGCTTCCTACTGCCATACAGTCGAATACACTCCATTGACTTAGCAAAATGCTTGCCAAGGCAGAAAACAACAATGTGCCGGTAATGGTACCCAATGGAATCAGCAGCATTTTCGGGTGCAAATGTGAGATGATCGCTTTCAGGTTCTTATTGGAACCGATACTGATTCCTACTTGCAGCATCAACGCATATAGTATATACATGGAAACAGTATGTGTGTCGAACTGGAATTTATTAAAAACTCCCATGATACAGCCTACACAGAAAAATACGATAACGATGAGACTTCCTTTCATTGTTTACCTCCTTTCTTGAAAAATAGTTGTAACACAAGCCGGGCAGCCAACAAGCTCCCTAATACGCCGGATACGGCAAGAATGATCGCCTGCCATCCAAACTTACCGAGATTATTCACAATCAGGCTATTAGAGCCGATGGATACTCCAAGGATAAAGAGTAACAGGAATATTGTAAGAGAAATTGTCTTTTCAGTCTTTTGTAAGATACTCCAGTTACGTAATCCGTATCCGATACCGATTCCCAAAAACATGGTAGATATAATAGAGAACATATTGTAATATATTTTAGTTGGTTAGGTTAAACAATTCATAAATAGCATAGATAATCCCCAAAAAGACATACATCTTATTGACAATCAGATGGAAATACTGTCTGTGAGTAACGAAATAAGTCAACAGGCAGTTAGGGGTAAGAATGAGTAAGGGGAATTTAGATGAATCCGCTGAACCAATGTACATGCACGCAACATGACGTGCAGAAATTGGGAATTTCTGCATGAAATATAAGGGCGTTATGTAATTGTAATGTTTGATTCATCTTCTGGTTCTTTAATTCGGGTGCAAAGATAAGAACTTATTGCATATTTTCAAAATAAATATGCAATAATTAGAATGGGAAAGGTAGCTGAAACTAGGAATAGAATGTAGTAAAAACTTGGTTATGTAGACCTTAACCTTTATATATTATGTGTTTATATCATTTTTATTTAGTTGCCAGTTCGATGCCTGAGTCAAATTTCTATGTTGTGTAGAGCACATACTTTCATTTGTGCAAACAATCTGATTAATAGGATTTGCCGGTTAATGTTTCCACTCCATGAGGATGTCTTTCAGCTTTCGTGGCTGGTAACCAAGTATAGTCCGGGCTTTTGTTATGCTCATTCCACTGAAACGGGGACGGGGAGTAACTTCTTGCATTTCTTCCGTTGTGGCAGGGTGAACGAGCGAACAGTCCAGCTTCATGTAGTCTGCTACCTGAAAAGCAATTTCTGCGATGGTCAGGCATTCCTCGCCACAGATATGAAAAATTCCGTTTGCGGCATTTTCCATCAGGTGTTGTACTCCGGCTGATACGTCACCTATATAGGTGGGTGTGCGCCATTGATCTGATACGACACGGATTTCTTGTCCTGCATTCAAACGATTCATCACCAGTTGCACGATGTTTCCATGCTGTCTTGGTAGTGCTTTTCCGTAGACAATCTCTACGCGGGCAATGGCATAGTTACTACAGATTTCAGCCACTTTCTCTTCTCCTTTCCATTTGGTGAAACCGTAATAGTTGACAGGAGCGGGGAGACTTTCTTCTGTATAAAGCTGTCCGGACTTCTCGTCTATCTTTCCGTCAAAGACAAAGTCTGTAGATAAATGAATGAACCGACTTTTGTAACTTTCGCAGAGATGTGCCAATTGTTCTACTGCCGTAACATTTGTTAGCCAGGCTTCTTCGTGATGCGTTTCGCAATAATCGGGGACGGATAAGGCGGAACAGTTGATGACTACATCGGGTTGTACGTCTTTAAAAAGTTGCTTTACGGCTGCTTCATCCCGTATATCTGTGGTGATGAAATGATAGTTGCCTCCATTTTTCGGAAGGATATCCGGATGAAGGGAACATCCTGTTACCTTATATTGTGCCTTGCTTGACAGGTCATTCAGTATCTGGCGTCCGGTGAATCCATTGGCACCGATAATCATTATATTCTTCATGGGCTGTTTCTATATAGTCGTTCGGTTCAGAAATATGGCTTTCTATATTTATTTTCACAAAAGTAGAAAATAATTTTAGTTACGCAAATAGATTTCGTAGTTCCCTTTTTCTTTTGCTCTTTTGCGAATTTAAGCATATCATTATCAGGTCCGATGCGCATGCCGGATGGATTGGATGAAGCACCGGGAGCTTACAAAGATATTGCGCAAGTAATCGCTAATGAGCGGGATTTAGTAAAGCCTTTGGTGGAATTGGCGCCTATGGCGGTGATCAAAGGATAAAATTAGCTGACGAGATGAGGTATGGACATAAAAAAGGAGCAACGCCTTGCTCCAACCTTTGTTAACCTTAAATCTA